>SLMC01000409.1 GCA_007133745.1 Kiritimatiellia bacterium | reverse complement strand
GCCGCCGAAGCCTACCGCATCGGCCTGGTTAACCAGGTGGTTCCCCAGGCGGACCTGATGGAAGCGGCCAAGAAGATGGCGGGCAAGATCGCCAAGAAGGCCCCCCTGGCCATCCAGTTTGCCAAGGAAGCGGTGAACCGCTCCCTGGAAGTGGGAATCTACGAAGGGCTGGCCCATGAGTCCTACCTCCATGCCCTGGCCTGTGCCACCGAGGACAAGAAGGAAGGGGTTCAGGCCTTCCTGGAAAAGCGCAAGCCTGATTTCAAGGGGAAATAGGGGAGGACTCCAGGAAGGGCGGACTGTATGACAACCAAAAGAACGTTCCCGGGGCCATATCCCAAGCCCTCCTGTCAGCAGCAGTCGGCCCAAGAAATGTGCACCGCGGTAGGCCGGCGCCTCCGCGGTGTTTTTCCCGGAGAGGGGAAGGGTTGGGAAGAAGCGGGTATTTACCGAAAAGGCAGCAATATCAGTAATTTCCGACTATGCAGGGCACAGAGGAGAAGGGCCGGGGAGCGTCGAAGTGATAAGAAAAAGAGAAAGGAATGGGGTGAACCCGAGTGGCAAAAAAGAAGAAGTATGCCGTAACGGTCCTGAAGGACCGGTGCAAGGAATGCGGCATCTGTATCGAATTCTGCCCGCAAAAGGTATTTGACCGGGGGCCTGACGAGAAATCCGAACCGGCACGGGTGGAGGACTGCATCGGCTGCATGCTCTGCCAGTACCGCTGCCCCGACTTTGCCGTGTGGGTGGAAGAGGAGGGAGGAGAAGAAGATGGGGAAAATTAAATTCCTGCAGGGAAACTATGCATGCTGCGAAGGGGCTGTGGCGGCAGGAGCCCGGTTCTACGCCGGCTACCCCATAACCCCTTCATCGGAAGTGGCCCAGGCAGCCTCGGAGATGCTGCCCCCTGTGGGAGGCTACTATGTGCAGATGGAGGATGAAATTGCCAGTATGGCGGCCATCGTGGGCGCCTCTTTGTCGGGACTCAAGTCCTTTACCGCCACCAGCGGCCCGGGCCTGTCCCTGATGCAGGAAAACCTGGGGATGGCTATCATGGGAGAGGTGCCCTGCGTCATCATCGATGTGGCCCGGGGCGGCCCCAGCACCGGCCTGGCCACCAAACAGGCCCAGGGGGATGTGATGAACTGCCGCTGGGGTACCCACGGGGACCACACCATCATCGTGGTGACGCCCTCCAGCGTTCAGGAGTGCTTTGACCTGACGGTGAGGGCCTTCAACCTGTCGGAGAAGTACCGGACCCCTGTCATCGTGTTAACCGACAAGACCATCGGGCACCTGAGGGAAAAGGTGGATGTGAAGGATCCTTCGGAACTGGAGATTGTCGACCGCAAGAAGCCCACCGGCCCTCCCGAGGACTACAAGCCGTACCGTCCCGATGCCGACGGGATCCCTCCCCTGGCGGCCTACGGGGACCGGCACCTGCTGAGGATCAACAGCTCCATGCACGGCGAAGAGGGCTTTATCAACCAGTCACCCCAGAACGCCACGGCCCTCAACACCCGCCTGTACGACAAGATAGAAAACAATATCATGGACATCGGCCAAATCAAGACCTTCCAGACGGAAGATGCGGAAACCGTCATCATCTCCTTCGGGATTTCCGCCCGTTCCGCCGCCCGGGCCGTCACCCTGGCCCGCCAGGAAGGCATCAAGGCGGGAGCCATCCAGCTACAGACCCTCTGGCCCTTCCCGGCCCCCCATATCAAGGAAGTCCTGGGGCCCCAGGTCCGGCGCCTTCTGGTGGCGGAGATGAACATGGGCCAGCTGATCCTGGAAGTGGAGCGGGTCTTCAAGGGGCTGGATGTTTACGGCGTCAACAAGTGGAGCGGGGAAGACCTGCTGCCCAGGGAGATTCTGGTTCGCCTCAAGGAGGTGTCAAAATAATGAAGGATGAGTACAGAAGCTATTTGCGGGAAGAACTCTTTCCCCAGATGTGGTGCGCCGGCTGCACCCACGGCATTGCCCTGGGGTCCATCGCCCGGGCCATGGCTGCCCTGAAGCTGGAGCCCCACAAAACCGTGGTCAGCACCGGCATCGGCTGCTGGGGCAAGGCGGATGACTATTTCCGCACCCACGTATTTCACGGGACCCACGGCCGGGCCCTCTCCTTCTCCACGGGAATCAAGGTGGCCAACCCGGAACTGACAGTTCTGGCTCTGCTGGGAGACGGGGACGGGGTCACCATCGGCGGCAACCACTTCATCCACTCGGCCCGCCGCAATGTGGACATCACCGCCATCATCACCAACAACTTCAACTACGGCATGACGGGGGGCCAGTATTCCGCCAGTTCCCCCGAGGGAAGCATCACCACCACTTCCAAGTACGGGACCATGGAAGAGGGCTTTGATATCTGCCAGCTGGCCATCGCTTCCGGAGCCACCTATGTGGCCCGGGTTAACCCCTATCATGTTACCCAGATGGATAAACTCATCACCGAGGCTATTGCCCATAAGGGCTTTTCTGTGGTGGAAATCATCAGCAGCTGCCCCACCTATTTTGCTCGCTACAACCACAAGGTCTCCGTTGTGGATATGATGAAGAAACTCAAGGATCAGTCCCTGTCCCGGAAGAAGTATGATGTCCTT
>SLMC01000259.1 GCA_007133745.1 Kiritimatiellia bacterium | reverse complement strand
TCCCGCAACACGGTCAAAATGGCAGGAACCTCTTTCGCGACGACATTGCCAAAGCTAAGTCGGCATCGGCCGGGCAGTTGAATGTCGAGAATGGGCTCTTCATGACACAGCCCGATGCAGCCCACTTCCACGATATCGGCCGCGATTTGATCGCGACGGAGAAAGGCGTGCACGGCCTCGAGCGTCTTGGCCGCTCCAGCGCCCAGTCCGCAGGTGCCCGTCCCGACAAAAATCGCCGGGCGCGCGATCCGATCGCGACGCAACGCCGCGATGGCGTCCTGCAGGGCGGATTCCCCCGCCGTCTTTGCGTCGCCCAGGGGGCCGAGCTTCAAAGCGTTCAGCAGATCCGCGTTGACGGGCCGAGGGCCCATCCAGCAGCGATTACGATCTGTCAATGGATCAGTTGTTGCCATTTTTCGCCTCCTTTTCGCGACATTCCTGAATCATTTCCGCCAGTTTGCGCGGCGTGACCTTGGCGTAGAATTCGCCATTGACGCTGACGACCGGCGCCAGCCCGCATGCGCCCATGCAGGCCACAACCTCAAGGCTGAACAGAGCGTCCCGAGATGTTTCGCCCGGCTTGAGCTTGAGCAATGTCATCAGACTGTTCAACAAACGTTCCGAACCTTTGACATGGCAGGCCGTCCCGCGGCAGACCATGAAATGATATTTGCCCGGGGGATGAAATCGAAACTGATTGTAGAACGTCGCCACACCGTAAATCTTGCTGGCCGACAGGCCGAGATGACGTCCGACATGCCGAATCGCCTCGCGCGACAGATAGCCTTCCTTTTCCTGAATGTCCTGCAGCATTGGAATCAAAGCGTCACGGCCGGCATGGTCGTATCGACTCGAAATATCGGCCAGAACACTCGTTGTTCCATTGTTGACGGGTGTTTCCAACGTTGTGCTCATAACGATAACGCCTCCTTCGTTTGAAATTCGATTCCCTGTCGGACAACAAACATGCCCCTTGTCGCCACAATTCTTTGTTACAGCCTTCACACCTCGCGATGCAGCCATGTTTTCTTTGTGAAACAATTCACAGAGCAAGGTGCGATAATTGTCGGAATTTGTCAACGATTATTTTCAATTATTTTTTTCAGGCCTGTTGCGAGGCGGGAGCGAGGACAATGGCATTCGCGTTTTTCGCAGTTTTTATCTTGTCAAAGCATCTGTTTTTATGCCATGCGTAATTTTCTTTATGCCTGCGGCGCTGTCAAAAGGAGTGTGATATGACCGATCCTCTGACCCCTTACGGCAATCGGCCCATGGTCACGCCGATCGTCAACGCGGTAAACTACGAGTACCAAAGCTTCGAAGTCTTGCGCCAGATCACGGACGGCGAGATTGACGGCTACACCTATCATCGCGACGACAATCCGACCGTGCGCGCGGTGGAGGACAGGATTGCCGTGCTGGAAAAGGCCGAGGACTGCATCGTGTGCACGTCCGGCATGGCCGCCTGCACGTTGATCTACCTGACCTATCTGAAAGCGGGCGATCACCTGATCCTGTTTCGCGACATCTACGGCGCGCACTACAAGGTCGCGGTCATTTTGGAGCGTTTAGGCGTGAAGATCACCTGGCTCGATTCCGATGACGCCGCGCATCTGGAGCGTCATGTTCGGGACGAGACGGCCATGATCTTTCTCGAAACGCCGACCAATCCGCTGTGCAAGACGCTGGATATCGGGCTGGCCCGCCAGGCGGCGGACCGGGTCGGCGCGTTGCTGGTCGTGGACAATACTTTCGCCACGCCCTGGCATCAGCTTCCCTTGGACCTGGGCGCGCATCTGGTCGTTCACAGCGCGACCAAGGCGCTGGGCGGTCACAACGACCTGATGGCCGGCGCGATCGCGGGATCCAAGGAGGATTACGATCGGCTTTGGTTTACGCGTCAGGCCCTGGGCACGACGCTCGACGCCTATTCCGCATCGCTGCTGGAACGAGGCCTGAAAACGTTCGAGCTTCGCGCGGACACGATGGCGGCCAACGCCCTGGCTGTCGCGACCTGGCTGCATGAGCAGCCGGGAATCAGTCGATTGCGTTATCCGGGCCTGCCCGACGATCCGGACCATGCCTTGGCCTGTCGGCAGATGCGCAACGGATTCGGCGGGCTCATGGCCTTCGATGTCGGGCGCGACCAGGAGGATGCCAAACGGTTCATTTCCGCCTTGCAGCGCGTCGTGCATGCGGTCAGTCTGGGCGCGACCGAAAGCCTGATTTGCATTCCGCATTTGACCACGATGCTCTACTTGCCGCCGGAACAGCGCGCGACCTTCGGTGTTGCGGCCAATACCGTTCGCTTCTCGCTGGGCATCGACCCGGTCGATACGGTGATTGCCGATCTGGAGCAGGCGCTGGCCGTCGTTTGAACTTAGGGCTCGCGCGACGAAAACCTCGCTTATTCCAGGACGTAACCGTTCACGGGTATTGGCCCCGTCAGTACGCCCGCGCCCCGCCGGGCTCGTCCCGGCGGACGCAGAGATTGGCGGTTGGCTACAGGCAAATCCCACTCAGCGCCCGAGTCGAGCAAGGACAGAACAAGGTTCCCGACTTGCTCCATACGGGCTCTTCCCAAAATTGCAATATTTCGTGTTTTCGCAAC
>SLMC01000113.1 GCA_007133745.1 Kiritimatiellia bacterium | reverse complement strand
GCGGTGTTTTCGTCCAGAAACAGCGCCGATCCGTTGTCGAACACCACCTTGGCGGCGGAGTCCGGACCGGTCCGCACCCTATGGTCCGCGACGTCAACCTGACCGACGGTTCGGACCAGATGTCCAAACGAATCGGTCGCCGGGAACGGGCGTGTTTCGGCCAGAGTCGGAGAGTCTGCGCGCCGCAGCAGGAACAGCCCGACCGCCGCCAGCAGCGTGGCGGCGGCGGCCAGTGGCGGCAGCCAACGCAACGATATTCGTCGCGGTTTTCGGCGGCGGCGAGGCAATTCCCCGCGTATCAGGCGTTGCGCGAGCGTTCGATCCGCTTCCGCCGCCTCGACATTCAAAGCCCGCCGTTCTTCGTACAAATCCACATGCGTAACGGCAATCTCCTGCAACGCGTCTTCCGCCTTGTGGAAATCGGGAATTTGCGAAAACACGTACCGCCGCAGCAGCGGCTGGGCCGCCGTGAACAACCGAATGAATTCCGTCTGATCCGCCTTTTGCATCGCGTTTGCGCCTTAATTTGACGCCTCTGCCAAGAAAAACAAGAAAAGGAGGCGTGATTGTTTTGCGAGTGTGTAAGTAGTCCGTGTTGCGAAAAGGCTGCGGACGACACGGAGGTCGTCCCTCCATTGCATAAATCTAAGCGTTTTTACGGGTTTGGGAGGGTCGGGCTTCCGCCTTCGTGAAGCCACTACGGCGGGACAAGCCGTACCGACCGCTTCCCGCCGCCCACATACACGCGTGGGTGGCAGGCGTCAACCCTACTCAGTGCCTTTATGCTATAGTCTCCCGGTCTTGACAAATAGTTTCACGGTCTTTTCCAAAAAATATGATTTTCATTTTCCGTGTCCTATGGTCTATTGGATGGAGCGGCTTGGCTCTTGACTGGGTATAGCTTGAGCGCCGCCTGTTTCCGAACCGGATAATGTCGGCCGGAGGCAATGATTTAACGCTATGAGCGCAACAACCCAACCATGGACCGACGAGGATCGGGCGGCGGTGGACCGGATCGTGCACGAGCACGGGGACGGACCTGAAGCGGTGATTCCGATCTTGCAAGCGATTCAGGCCCGCTTCCGCTATTTGCCGCGCGCCGCGCTGGAACGCGTCTGCGAGGTGTCGTCCATCGCCCCGAGCGCGATTACGGGCGTCTCCACCTTCTACACCCAATTCCGGCATACGCCCGTCGGCGAACATCTGATCAGCGTCTGCCACGGCACAGCCTGTCATGTGAAGGGCGCCGAACAGATTACGCGGGCCTTTCGGCGTCACCTGAACATCGCGGACGACGACGACACCGATTCCGACGGCCGGTTCACGTTGCGGAAAGTCGCCTGCATCGGCTGTTGCACGCTGGCGCCAGCCATACAGATCGACGGGATCACCTACGGATACCTGACCCCCGAAAAGGCGGGCAGGACCCTGAACGATTTTTTGGAACTGAAACGGCGCGGCCTGCTTGCCAAACAAACCGATTCGGCGCATCGGTCCGCCGCAAGCGGATTGCCGGAAATCCGTGTCTGCCTCGATTCCTGCTGCAAGGCGGGCGGTACGCAAGCGGTATACGACGCCATCGAGCGCGAGCTGGCGGCGACCCGCGCGCCGGCGGCGATTAAGCGGGTGGGCTGCATCCTGCAATGCCACCAGGCGCCGATGATCGAAGTGAAGTCGCCGGACCGGCCTTCGTCCGTCTATGCCCGCGTACTGCCCGAGGATGCGCCCGCCATTGTTCGCCGCCATTTTCGGCCGCGCGGGCTGTGGCCCCGGTTGCGTTCGGCGGTGTCGAACGGACTCGAGACGCTGCTTACGGACGAGGCGTGGGAGCCGGTAACCCGTTACGCGCTGGACAGTCGCGACGCGCAGGTCTGCCGCTTTCTCGGCCCTCAGAAACATATCGCGCTCGAACATTACGGATCCGCCGACCCGCTCGATCTCGACGAATATAGCGCCGGCGGCGGGTTCGCGGCGGCACGGCGCTGTCTGACAGAGTCGACCCCTGAACAAACGATCCTGGCCATCGAGCGGTCCGATTTGCGAGGACGGGGCGGAGCCGGATTCCCGACCGGCCAGAAATGGGCAGGCGTCCGGAACGCGCCGGGCGAGCCTAAATATCTGATCTGCAACGGCGACGAGGGCGATCCGGGCGCGTTCATGGACCGGATGCTGCTGGAAACGTTCCCGTTTCGGGTGCTGGAAGGCATCCTGATCGCCGCGCACGCGGTTGGCGCCCGGACCGGCGCGCTGTATGTTCGCGCCGAATATCCGCTGGCGATCGAAAACATGCGGAAAGCCATGGCGCTGTGCGTCGAACACGGATGGCTGGGCGCCAACATCGCCGCCAGCGGGTTCGGGTTCGACTTGACGCTGGTTCACGGCGCCGGCGCCTTCGTCTGCGGCGAAGAAACCGCGCTGATCGCCTCGCTGGAAGGCCGACGCGGAACGCCGCGTCTTCGGCCGCCGTACCCTTCGCAAAGCGGATGGCACGGTCGCCCGACTTTGATTAACAACGTGGAAACCTTCGCCATGGTCCCCTGGATCATGCGGCAGGGGCCCGAAGCGTTCGCCGCCATTGGAACCGAAACGAGCCGGGGCACGAAAGTTTTCG
>SLMC01000343.1 GCA_007133745.1 Kiritimatiellia bacterium | reverse complement strand
TTCCGTGCTTTCCGCGTTTCTTGTGCTTCGTAGCTTTAGCGAAGTAGCATCCGTGGTCAAGTCTTCCACGAACCTACAAACGTACCAATGCACGAACCCACGTTCCTCTTCCCCGAATGTACGAATTCATCCTCCAGCATGCGCAGCTTGCGGATAGACGCACAAAAGCGCACGGCCGCACGTTTTACGTTCCGCTTTTTTCCAGCGTGTCGCTGAAGGCGAGCACGTCGCGCGCCTGCCGATAGTTGGCTTCGTCGATCATCTTGCCGTCCAGCGAGATGGCGCCGGCGCCGCGTTCGCGCGCGGCCTCGAACGCTTCGACCACCTTGCCGGCATAGGCGACCGCTTCCGGAGCGGGCGAAAACATGGCGTTGACGGGCGCCACTTGACTGGGATGAATCAGCAGCTTGCCGTGAAAGCCCAATTGCCGGGCCATGCGCGCATGGGCGCGCAAGCCGTCCGGGTCGTGAATGTCGATCCACGGTGTATCGACGGCGAGCTTGCCCTCGGCGTGGGCCATCAGCGCGATATGGGCGCGGGCATAGGCCAATTCGTCGCCCTCGCGCGAAAGGTCCACGCCCATGTCCCGCGAGAAATCCACGCCGCCGAACGCCACCGCAACCACGCGCTCGTGCGCAGCGGCCACGGCGCGCGCGGATGCCACGCCGCGCGCGGTTTCCAGCAGCGGCACGATGCGGACGCCGCCCGTCGGCAGCGCGCGGGCGCGCTCGGCCTTTTCGATCATGGCCGACGCCGCATGCACGTCGTCGGCCGACTCCGCCTTGGGCAAAACGATCCCGTCGAGCCCCGCCTGAACCGTCCAATCGATATCGGATTCGGTCAGGCCGGTAGTCAAGGCATTGATCCGCACGAACACGGAAGACGGCTGCTCGGCGAGCAGCGGCAGCGTGTCGCGCACAAAAAGCCGGGCCGTTTCCTTGTCGGCCATAGGCACGGCGTCTTCCAAATCCACGATAATGGCGTCGGCGCCGAGCGTGCCGGCCTTGTAGATCATGCGCATGTTGTTGCCGGGACTGAAGAGCAGGGTTCGCATTCGCATCATGATGTCACCTCGAGCAGTTGCGCCAGCGCGGGCGCGAGTTGTTCAGGACCGTCCACCACTGTGGCGCCGGCCTCGCGCAGCGCCTTGATCTTGCTTTCGGCCGAGCCGCGGCCGCGCTCGACAATGGCGCTGGCATGCGAAAACCGCATACCCGGCCGCACGCCGGTCCCGGCAATGTAGGCCGCCAGCGGCTTGGTGTACTTGCCTTCGGCAATAATTTCCGCGGCTTCCTCCTCGGCCGCCGTGCCGATTTCGCCGAACAGCGCAACCGCATGCGTGTCGGGATCGGCTTCGAACAAAGGCAGCAATTCGGCGGGCGACGATCCGATAATGGGTTCGGAACCGATATGCATCGCGCAACTGATGCCGAGTCCGGCCTGACCGATCGACCACGACAAGGTCGTGGTCTGGCCGCCGCTCCGGGAAATCACCCCGACATGCCCCGGCGGAAACATGGCGCGCGCGAAATCTTCCGTACCCCCGATCCAGCCGGCAACGGCCTGGCCCGGACTGATGATGCCGAAGGAGCCGGGCCCCAGCACGCGCGTTCCGTGTTCGCGGGCGTAGGCCAGCATCCACAACGCATCGTGCAGCGGCACGCGCTCGACAGGCATGACAATGAACTTGACGCCCGCATCCACGGCTTCGATCACCGCGTTCTTCACGTGCAGACCCGGCACGAACGTCACCGAGGCGTCCACCGGCCCATGCCGGTCGCACGCCTCCTGCACCGTATCGTAAACCGGCGTCGTGCCGACCCTGGCGCCGCCGCGGCCCGGCGTCACTCCGGCCACGACCTGCGTTCCGAACGCGATCATGAACCGGCTGCGCGCCATGCCTTCGCGCCCGGTAATGCCTTGCACAATAACCCGTGTATCCTTATTCAGCAGTATAGCCATGCGTCAACCCCTCGATCGGCAATGTTATGGTTAAAGCCTTTTGTCCCCGCCTCTGACACTCGTACTCGCACGCGCAACATTCGGTGCAGCGGCGCGGCACCTCGTCCAGCGGTATGCCCAGCACGCGTCGGCCGTCCTGCACCCGGTACAGATAGCCGCCGTACAGGCTGCACGCCTTCACGCACGCAAGCGATTCGCATCCCTCGCAGAGCGCTGCGTCGATGACGACCGAGCCGGTCTTGAAATCGTAGCGCACCGCCCCGTCCGGTTCGGGCGTCGGCTGCGGCTGCGCGATCGCCGTCTCGGCCGCGCCCCCGCCGCGGGTCGCCCGGTATTCGTCCACCAGCTCTTTCATGCGGCGGGCCACGCCGCTGAGCCGGTGAATATGGGTGCGGTCGTAAAGCTCAACCTTGATCGGCAAATCCTTGACGCCCTCGCGCAGAATGGCCAGCGCCTCGTCCTCCTTGTTGCCGGCGATCAGCACGATAACCGGGAAGCCGGGCTTGTCGGCCAGCATCTCCCGAAAGGCTTTAACCAGACCGTGCGCGTGATGCCATTGGTCCTGACTGGCAATGACCGCGCCCATCAGACAATAGCCGTCCAGGCCGGGCTGCGAGAGCACGACCCGCGCCGTACGGTACACTTTGGCCGCCGTCGGGTTGCCGCTGGTTTCGGCATAGTTCGCCAGTTTCAGACCCTGCCGAACCAGCGTATCGGCCGCCAGCAGCGCGCCGCCTCCGCCAATGGCATGGTAGGCGATGTATCCGCCTTCGGACAGGTCCTGCGCCATCTGGGCGTAAAAGGAACTGCCCCGGTAATCCTTTTCCTCGATTTTCCATCCGATCAAGTCCATCTCGGTCGGGGCCGTATTGCTCTCGCGCGGCACGACAATGCCCAGGTCAGGATGGCGCGGCACCGACGCGTCGTCGATGCTGATGCGGCAGTCGGCCGCCAGGACCCGACCGTCCTTGGTCGTCACCAGCGGATTGATTTCAGCCGACCGCGCGTCGGAACTTCTGAACACGTCGTACAGCTTCAAGATCGCATCGGCGAGCGGCTCGATCAGCGCCTCGTCCAAGCCGAGCTTGCGCGGCAGGGCGCGCGCCTGATCCGGCGTGAGCCCGGTAAAGATGTTCGCCACCTCGCGCGCCATCTTGTCCTCCGCCACGCTCTCCACGTCCACGCCGCCTTCGGAACTGAACATGACCACTGGCGCGCGGACCTTGTGCGAATTGTCGATGATGATGCCCGCGTAAAACTCGCGGTCGATATCGATCATCTCCTCGATCAGCAGCGTCTCCACCTTGAATCCCTTGACGTCGCTGCCCAACAGCGCGGCCGCATGCCGCTCGGCCTCTTCGGGCGTCTGAGCGAACTTGATCGCGCCGGCCTTGAACCGGCCCGTGGTCCACACCTGCGCCTTCACCGCAACCGGCTTGCCGATGCGTGCGGCGGCATCCTTCGCCTGCTGCGGCGTGGTCGCCACCTCGCCTTGCGGCGTGGCGACGCCGGCGGCCCTCAGCAGTTCCTTCCCCTTGAACTCGAACAGTCTGGCCATAATGCTCCCATTCCTTCCACAAGGCGGGCTGTCGCCCGCAACCATAGTAAGCCGTCGTCAGTAAGCAGTGATTAGTGATCAATAGCTTCTAGGCGTTAGCGCCTTAATCCCGCTTTTCTGTTAAAAAAACAAGAGAAATCAACCTGCCCGTATTGATGGATCAGGCCAAGAGGTTGGTCGTCTTTGAACATCGAACATTGAACACTCAACATCGAACATCGAAATGGGGAATCTAGGATTGACATTCTTAACTCAACAATGTTAGCCACCGGCACTGCCGGTGGCATCTGACTTCGATGTTCAGTGTTCGATGTTCGATGTTGGATGTTCGGTTGCTGCCGCAGGCCGCCTTAGCATGACAAAGGAAACTGTGCTTGCTAGCCCCTAACCCCTAACCCCTAACTCCTTGCCCCTAGCCCCTAGCTCGCTCACTGCTGGGCGAGCGCGTCGAGCTTTTTGCGCGCCGCGCGATATTCTTCCGTATCTTCCGGCAGCCGCTCGAGCGCGGCCCGCATGTATTGACGCGCCTCCTCCAGCGCCTGGTCGGCCCGGTCCGGCTTGCGCAAATCGCGCCACAAACCGGCAATGCGTTCGGCGTTCAGAGCCAGCACTTCCTCTCTCGACACCTTCAGGCCGGTAAACGGATCGACACCTTCCGATTCCCAGCGGTCGGCCGCCTTGATCCGATCCATGAATTCGCGGAAATGGCCGATCGCCTCCTCGCGCCGCTTGTCGGCCATGGCCTGGTGCGCCTTGACTTTCGCCGTCAAGATAGCGAGCGACTCCTCCGTCATGCCGGGAATTCCGTCGGTCACCAGTTCCAGGGCGCGATCGAAACGTTCCGTCAGGAAACAAGCGTCCAGCGCCAGTCCGATGGCGTCGCCCCGTTCATGGTCCCGTTCGGCCTTTTGCAGCAGTGTCTCGCACAACGCCAACATGCGGCGGCGATCCCAACGATTACCCCGTTGCATGATGTCGTACAGAACCTCGCGCGTCAGATTCAAATGGGCGCCCGTTGGGCCGTCGGCCTCGATGGCGCGGACCAGACGCTTGTATATGCGGCGCGGGCGCAGCGCGCGCTCGCGCGCCAAACGCACAGTCTGCGCCGCCGCCTCGCGTCTGAGCGCCGAATCGGCGTCGGCGCGATCCACAACGGCCTCGCATAGCGTGTCCGCCCGAGCCAGCTCGCCCGTCTCGCGCGCCAATCGCACGATGGAACGCAAAACCCGGATACCATCATGGCCGGCCTTCGACAGAAGGTCGACAGAACCGCGAAACAGTTCGATGGCTTCGTTCAGTCGACGCTGCGCCACATAATCTTTCAAACGATAGACCCGAACCAGCGTTTCGAGCCAAGCGGTATCCTGTCCGAGCGCTTCGATCGCAACCAAAAGCCGGTCGAGCTCGCCCTGTTTTCGGTCTGCGAGCACGCGGTCCAGATGCCGTCTCAGAAGGCGTTCTGCCGCCCTCCGCTCGAAATCCCGAATGAGCTCGGCGATCAGCGCGATCATCTTGTCCGGCGCGTCGGCCAGACGGTAGGCGTCCAATTGCCAGCCGACAAGCGTTTCCTGTTTCGACTCGGGCAGCCCCGCCCGGCGCAGACTCTCCGACCAGGCGGCCAAGGCGCCGTATTGGGCCGATTCCATCAGGCGGCCCTCGATCAGTCCGAAACCGGTCTCCATCAAATCGGGTTCCTGCAAAGCGGCAAAATAACGCCCCTGCGCCGCCTTGATCTCGCCTTCCGCCAAATGCAGCTCCAGAATTTTGCGAAAGTGTTCGGGACGCGATTGGGCGAATACGCTATTGGTCAACGCCGTCTCCAGCAGAGGAATCGCCTCATGGGGCCGGTCCGACTCGTATAAATGTTCAAGCCGTTCGCGCAACGTCTCCGTCTCGTCGCGAGGCTCGACCGCCACAGGCGCGTCGCCCGCGCATCCGGCCAGCACCCACATGACGACCCATCCCGCTCCCGCACGGAACCATCTTTTCATGACAGACTCCTTATCTGCGCTGTTTCGAAACAACTGATCGGACCGACAAGGCAAATAGGCGGCGCAACACGTATTAGGTCAAATAAAATCAGATTAAGGCCTTGTTTGTTTTTTGCAAGTTTTTTTTGAATGCCGCCTGGCCAGAAAGAATCCACCGGAGATTAAGGCGGGCTTCGCCCGCAACCCATGTGTGTGGGTATGTGGGTTTGGGAGTGCGTGAGTTTTCACCCGCACACCCACGCACTCACACACAATTACGCCTTCTATGTTCGATGTTCAAAAAGTAAACAATCTATTGTTCAGTTGCCGCCCATAATGAGAATTGCTGCCTGTCGCCGAAAGCCTCTTGACTTTTCAGGCCTGAACTGCTAACGCATTAGATAGTTTGACACACATACGGGAGTTTGCCATGAAAAAGCTTTGCCTGCCCGCGTTACTCGTCGGATCGCTGATCGTTGCCGGTTGCCGTACACTGCCGGAAGAACCGGCTGCGCCTGTGTTGCCCGAACGTCCGTCGCTACCCGTCATGGAACGCAAGCCTGGCGACTACGCCGTGGAGATACGCGTCATGGACATGACGGCCTCGTCCAAAAATCTGCTGTACACCAATCCCAACCTGTATGCGGATCAAATTTACGCGGCGCCCGACACCCAAACCGTGCCCCTGCCGGTTTTCCATATGGCGGCAGGTGAAACCGGAACCGTCGATGCGCGAACATCGCTCGCTTATCCGGCCGCCTTCGACGAAGCGGGCGACGCCACGGAGTACAAGGCGGATACCATTGGAACATACGCCACGGTCAAGCTCCGTCTCGATCAAAAACGCGGGCTGGTTCTCGATCTTAAGGTTGAGGATTCCAACCCTGTTTGGATGCGGGAATTCGTCACCCCGTCCGGCGAACGCTATGCGCGTCCCGTGTGCGAGACCGTATCCGTCCAGACCCAAGGGCTTGTCGGAAACCTGAACGAATGGACCGTGCTGACCGGCGGCTCCATTCCTGTCGAACGTCAATCGCTAACCCGGGACAAGCGTGTCGAAACCCAACGTTTCAACGTGTGGCGCATCGTCCTCGCCCGGGTTGTCCGGCCATCGGACACGCCGTAATTGTAAAGAATGAAAAGACGCTATCCGCTCCATGGAGCGGATGGCGATCGCATGGGCTTCCATGAACTCGAAAAACACCATCGATCCCGAAACGGAGCGCGCTCGGGAAACAGCCTTGCGGCCGGGCCGCTACGCGATCGGCACGCTGCTGGTTTCCTCGTGGATCATGATCGGCGCGCTCCACATTCCCGTGGACGCCCTGCTGTCCGGCGCCCAGGAAACCCTGTTCGCGCCCTCTTTCGATTTCTTCATGCCGCTGACGCTGCTCTACATTGCGTTGCTGCCCCGGGTTGACAACGTGCTTGCCATCTCCGATTTGCTGGCGATGTGCGCCGCGGATATCGGAGTCGGGGCGATCGTCTGCCTGCCCTTGCTCTTTCCTCGCGGCGTAAAACAGAACCGTACGGCCGTTATTTCCTTGATTTTGGTGGTCGGCTACACACTATGGGCTGCGGTTCACTATGTGAACCGTTATCATTAATTAGAGCCCGACCCTGAGCAATCTCAGGGTTTCCGGGGGCGAGAAAGTATCAATGGTTTCGGGTTTCAGGTGTCAGGGTTGCCTCAATTGCCTTCAATGCGTTTCCCTGAAACCTGAACACTGAAACCTGTTCTTAACGACAAGGAGACTGTATCATGAAACATGCGAGGAAACAACTCGACCTATGGCTTGCCGCGATATGTCTGTGCGTCGGATGCGCGGCGCCGCGTTCCGAAACAACCGCTCGCATGACAGGCGAGCCCGTTCCTGAAACGGTTCGGGCCGAGCCGGCCGATACCGGCGCGCTCGCGCTGAATGCAGGCGATGCGTTGACTGAAACAGGGGTCAACGTCGGCATCGACCGGAACGGCAAGACCTTTGTGAACAACCGCGAAATCCGGCCTGAACGCCTCGTCGAGACGCTGGAAAAAGCGGGGGTTGCCAAGGATGCGTCCATCCGGGTCGAGGCCCACCCGCACGCCCCGTTCGAACACGTAGTGGCCGTCGTCACGCCGCTCCGCAATGCCGGCTACACGCGCGTCGCCGTCGATATCGCGGAGTGATGCGCAGAGATTTCATCAAAACGCTATGCCTGGGAACCGGAGCCGTCTTGCTGAAAGGCTGCGGGCGAACGGAAAACGCGCAAGCTGAAAAGGCAATTCATGGTCTTGGTTTTTTTGTGAATTTTCGTGATTTTTTGTGGCAAACATTCTTTGCCGTAAGGGCGCCGAGCGAAGCTCGGTTACCCTTGATTTGTCGGGGGGGGTGTCGTGACACGCAGAGATTTCATCAAAACGCTATGCCTGGGAACCGGAGCCGTCTTGCTGAAAGGCTGCGGGCGAACGGAAAACGCGCGGGCTGACGGTCTGCCGGCCGACCAGGGCGAAGCCGACGCCGCGCAGCCTGCCTATCGGCTGCTGGAACGCGAAGGCAAGCTGGCCGAGCGCGTCGATCAGGCGTACGCCATGCTCGAAAAATGCGAATTGTGCCCGCGCCGCTGCGGCGTAAACCGACGTAAAGGAGAACTTGGCTTCTGCCGCGCGCCGGGAAAAGCCAAAATCGCGAGCCACAGCCCGCATTATGGCGAAGAACGAGCGCTGGTCGGTCGCGGCGGGTCCGGCACCATCTTTTTCTCCAATTGCAACTTGCGCTGCGTCTTCTGCCAGAACTGGCCCATCGCCCACGAGGGACGCGGTCGCGAGATCGACGACGGGGCCTTGGCCAATCTCATGCTCGACCTTCAGAGAAGAGGATGTCACAACATTAACGTGGTCACACCCACCCATGTGCTGCCCAACATCCTCGGCGCCGTTCGCATTGCGCACGCGCGCGGACTGCGTCTGCCGATCTGCTACAATACCGGCGGCTACGAGCTGCCCGAGGTTGTCAAGCTGCTCGACGGGGTCGTCGACATCTACCTGCCCGACCTCAAGTTCATGGATGGCGAGGAAGCCGACCGCTATATCGTGCGCGGAGCCAAGGACTACCCGGACATGGCGCAAAAATCCATCGCCGAAATGCATCGGCAGGTCGGCGATCTGGTTGTCGACAAGCGAGGCGTGGCCTTGCGCGGCGTCATGGTGCGGCATCTGGTTATGCCCAACCACGTGGCGGGCACGCGGGAATTCGTCGCGTGGATCGCCAAGAATCTGACCGGTAAAACCTACGTCAATATCATGTCCCAATACCGGGTCGAACACCAGGCCTTCGAGCACGAACGCATCGCCCGCGCCATTACCTCCGAAGAATTCGTGCAGGCCATAGACTGGGCGCTGGCCGCCGGCCTGACCAACATCGACGATCGCGCCATGGCTCGATACCGCATGCATAAGCGGAGAGTATAGGCGGACAGCCCCCTCGGCAACCTCTATGCTCTGATCCACGGCCACCGGATTGCCGGACGCCGTTCCCGCCAGCAGCGTCAGCGCCGCGAACCCCATGGCGCACCCCCGAACAGCGCGCAAACCTGCTCGCCATACGCTGCGAACAGCATCCGTCCGCACTGCCCCGACATCGCGACTGCGCAAAACCGTCTGCCAAATCATATTCATAAAAGGTCCAGTTTAGCTCTTTTCCCCTTTGTATAGGCGATGGACGCCTGTGATTCCATTCGGATTAATATTGCGCTGAGGCGCATGGCGCTTTCCGACCCATTTCGCCTCCTTGTCTGGGCCGATCCCCGCAGAAGCGACATGCGCCCCAGCTTCAATACTCGAAGGGCGTCAGCTTGAAGGGACGTTTGTCAAAGGACCAATAAACAGACCCCTCCTTGCCCGGCCGGGGATCGGGCCGTTCCAGCGTTTTTCGGTCAAGGCGTTCCTCCGTCGGAATCGCATCCAGCGCGTTTCGGAACGCCGTCAGGTCGGGCACGGCCTCCGGCGGGACCGACCGGATGGCGAGCCGGTGAATTCTGAGCGGAGCATTCCCGGGTCCGGTCAGGCAAAAGACCAGGCGCGAGTCCCGAACGGTTTCGTCGTAAAAAACGACGTTGCCGATTTGATCGCCCAGGCTCCGTATGATGGCGGATTCGGTCGCATAGGCGTGGCTGGTCACGGGTCGGCTCCACGGCGAGCGGGCGGAAAACTTGACGTCAGGGAACGCTTTCGCGTTTCTCATATCCATGATGGTCGTTTCCCGGCCGCGATCAAAAAGAATGTTTCCGAGAATAAGACGCCTTCCTGTGCCGGTCGTCTTGTCTATGGCTACCGACACGTCAATCTCCACGGCGACGGGCAAGGCGGGGAGCGGCACATTGATCAGCGCCCACCAGGGACCGGCGCTCGTTTCCATGCATTGCGCTTCCGGCACATGTCGCCATTCTCCCATATGCACCTTGAACGCGTCCGGATCCGGCGGCTCACTGAAGTCCCAGTAATGCTCGGTTGGAACCGCGACTTTTTGCCCCGGCTTGCTGTCGGGCATCAGTTCGCCGATTTCCGAGTCGCTCAACGGCCGCCCGTACACGGCCAGGAACTGAAGATCGCCCCGCCATGGTTCTCGGCCTCGCTTTCGATCCTCTTCGTCCGGCGCCGGCGCGAACACCAGGCGGTCAATGGTTCCCTGATGAAGCGTTTTCGATGGAACGGAAAGCGAGGGAGCCGACAGTTGACGACTCTTGCCGTCAACATAGGTCCGGAAATGAACGCTGTTTTCGTCTTTGCGCATGACATTGGCGGCGCGGGCGGTGCGATCCTGAACCATGTGAATCTCCGGGTCCGTGTCGGAAGGTTGAACCCGCTGATGATGGGTCCAGGAGGCTGTCAATCCGTCATAGGGCGCCGTCATGAACAACAGGTTCTCTGTTTCGGCGCTTGGCCCCCTTGGCCGAT
>SLMC01000241.1 GCA_007133745.1 Kiritimatiellia bacterium | reverse complement strand
TTCCGGGTGCATGTCGGTGTCGTGGATCGTGCCGCGCATGCTGCGCCGTGTCAGCGGGGACAGAAGGATCGCGGTCAGTGCGGCGCCGACGGCCGCCGTCTCGCCGGAATAGGGCACGGTATCCCACAGCGGGTGGTCGCGGTCGTACTGCTGGCGCAGCATGTTCTGGCCGAACTGGCCGATGTTCTCGACCGTGTACTCGTTGAAGCCAGTTTCGACGAAACGGCGCACCGCCTGGCTCGGCAGGGTGCCGGTCAGCGGGCGCAGCATGGAGACCACGGAGGCCACCTGGACAGCCCCAAACATGCGCGGATCGCGGCCCACGGCGAACTGCTGCGCCCAGTCCTCGGTAATGCCCATTTCGGCAGCCAGTTCCGGATAGGCCTTGCGGAACTCCTGCACGTTCTCGAACGCCTGGCTGACGCCAGAGGACTGCGCCATGTCGACGGCGGGGCCGTAGGCCAGCGCGGCATCCGCACCCTTGGAGAGGGTCTGCCCGCGCGACCGGGCGATGCCATGCCCGATTCCGCGGGACAGCAGACCGGTGCCAGCGAAGGTCAGTTGCGAGCCGACACCAACCAGTGCGTCCGTGGCAAACTCGCCCTGGTAGGCTTCGGGGATGTTGGCGAGGTCGCGACCGACTTCGGAGACTTTCTCGCCAGCCCGATACCACGCGGACTCAGTGATCGGGCGCGGGTCAAAGCCCATCTCGCGCCGCACCTGCTCGATGTCGAGGGCCTTACCTTGAATGGTCCCTCCGATCGCGCCAGCGGCGCCTTCAATCGGAGCGCGAGCGCCCACGCCCAACCAGCCCAGCGCGGTACGATCGTCGGCCTTGGCCTGGTCGGCAGCCTCGGCGCGAAAGTCACGGTCCAGAAGATCCAGAATCAGCGGGCGATCGGTGCGCTTGAACAGGGGATCGCCCTTCAAAGCCAGATCGCGGATCGTCTCCGGGTCCATCGGCTCTGCGGGTTCGCCGGGTGCGCGCTCTGCCAGCTTCGGAAGCCAACCGCGGTCGCGCTCGAACAGGCGATGCGGGCGCGCCTGAAGGTTCTGCGCCAGATCGACGGCGGTTTCCAAGCCCTGCAACGGGCGGCCGAGGGCATCGAAACCACGGCGCACGGTCTGGCCAGCGGCGAACGCCTCATCCCGGGTTGGGCTAAGAAACTGCCCAGTGGGTGAAGTGACATCCTCCGAGCCACCAAGCGCCTCGACCCAGCGGTAGAGTTCGCGCTTCTGGTCGAGCGACATGGCTTCGCGCGCGCGCGGATCGCTCTCGTAGTATTCCGCGACGGCGGCTACATCCTGCGGATCCGGGCGCCCGGCACGCACGCCGGCATCGAACCGGGCCAGGGCCTCGGGCGGCTCGAACGCGGTGTCGCCGAAGAACCCGCTACCGAAAGCCTTGAGGCGGCTGCCGGAGAAGTTCGGCGCATCGGGGATCTCCATGCCGGGGAGCATGGCGCTATCCGCGTTGAGTGTCCGCGGATCCCTGGCGAAGATGCCGGGCTCCGGGCCAGGCGCGTAGCCTTCGGGCGACAGGGAGGGAGTCTCGGCTGCCGCCACAACGGCGGGCTCATCCTCGATAGGCGTGAACTGCGACCAATCGACTTCTTCGTCTTCAATCGGGGTGAACTGCGACCAATCGACTTGTGCCAATGCGATGCCCTCGAGTTATTCGGCCAAGACGGGCTTGCCGTCGCGCACCACGTAGATTTTTCCACCGGGGCCGTGCAGGCGCGTTCCGTCCGGGTACTTCGGCTCACCACTTGGGGCGGACGGCTGACCACTGGCGGCAGCCCCGGGCGCAGCACTGCCACCGATCAGGCCGCCACCAGAGCGCCCCATGATTTCGTCAAAGGCTCCCTCGTACTGCCGGCTCTCGGCCATGATCTCTTGCGCCCTGCGGTCGATGAATTCCCGGCGATCGCGCCCGCCCATACCCAGGAACGACCCACTGAGCCCCTGCGTATCCGCCTCGGCCTCGGCAGCCTTGCGTGCTGCGTCCTCGTCCTTGATGCCGGTGACCGACTGGTAGGAGAGGTACACCGCCTGCCCAAGCGGCATGCCGTTGCGGTGCAGGGCCTCGGCGCGGCCGTAGACCTCCATGCCGGATTCGCGGTTCTCGGGCGGGAGAAGCATATTGCCCATGGCATCGAGTGATCCGCCGAACATCGTCGAGACCATGCCGCGGATGTGGTTCAGTTCCGTGGCGCCAGGGCCACCGCTGCCTTCTGCGGACTTGCCGTGCACCGACCCCGCCCCCGGGGAAAGCGGCCGCGTCTGCCCGGTCACGGTGTTGACCTCGTGCTCACCCAGGTTTTCATCGCTCTGGCGTTCCCACGTACCCTGTGCCGCCACGGTATTGTCGGCCTGCCTGCGGTGGTATCCGACGCCGGCATCTTGCTGTTCGTGCCAGTCATCCATGGCCCGATCGCGCTCCAGGTTGAACGTGCCGGATTCGAGGTTTGCGCCCGTGCCGTAGCGGAACTGCGCTTCGGCATCACGCTCCCGGGCAAGCAGGCCGCGGGGGTCATCCATCGCCCCCTGGCCATGCTTCAGGGTGGTTTCCATCTGCAAGCGCCGGTCATGCTCTTTCGAGGCGCGCTGCT
>SLMC01000084.1 GCA_007133745.1 Kiritimatiellia bacterium | reverse complement strand
GGTCGGTCGGATCGCTGCCGGCCGCTATTTCCTCAAGGTCCGACACGCCGTCGCCATCGGTGTCCGAAACTGTCGGGTCCATGCTCAGTCCAAGCGCTAGTTTCACGCCCAGCGGCACGCCATTCGGGTCGGCATGGTACGCGTACGGGTCCAGCCCGTGCGCCACAGCCTGGTCGTAGGTCAGTCCGTCGCCGCTGAAGTCAATGCTGCCGATATTTGCTACCGGTGTCGAGGATGTGCGGTAGTGTTCGAGGTTGCTCATGCCGAACCCGCCGGAATCGGCGGAGCCGGAATTGTCCAGCGTGCCGAACATCATCCATTCCCAGCCGTCGGGCATGCGGTCGTTGTCGGTGTCGCGATCGAGGACGACCAGCCGGATGTTGCGCAGAGCCACCGTCGAGCCTCGCAGGTCGTAACGCATGACCTGGTAGTCGGTCCAGAACGGATGATGCGCGCCGCCGAAGGTCGGGCAGCGTCCGATGCCGAACGGTTCCCACTGTTCCTCTTCGCCCGTACCGGTCACATCGAGGAAGGCGCGCAGATAGTACTGGCCGGGGCGCAAGCCGAGCACCTTGAAGTCGGCGCCCCATTCGCCGGCGCCCCAGTTCAGGACGGCCTGGCCCTGTGGCCTTCCGGTGAAGCTGGCCTGCTTGTAGGCGCGCACGATCACATTGTGGGTGTCCACGGGGACCGGTCCGTAGTAGCTGACGCGGCCCATGAGCGCCGAGGCGCCGTCGCCGTCCGGCGGCGGGTCCACAATGCTGATCTGGAAGCTGCGGGCGGGCGACCACACGCTGTTGGTGATCGTTCCGTCGCTGGCGCGCCGCTGCGAGCGAACCTGCCATGTGTAGGCCCCGTTCGGCCAGTCTTCCTGCCCGAGCAAATGCGGGAACGGGTAGCTGTACACGTTGTCGGCATCGCGCCAGGGCGCGGGCACGGCGTTCGTCCAGGCCCAACTGTTGTCCGACGGTCCCACGCGCACCTCGAATTGCGACGCGCGCGTATGCGCCGGCACGTTCCACTGGAAGTCGTAACGGGCGTGCCGCACCACGGAGCCGCCGGCCGGATTCACCACGGCGGGCGTGGGCAGCGCGTGCTGGATGACGTCGAATCCGCCTTGCTCGAAGACGGCGTCCACGCCGCCATCCTTGCTGGTGGCCACCGTCCAGGTGTACGAACCCGGCGGCAGGCCATGCGAGAAGTCGCGACCCAGATGGGCCATTGTCCAGTTCGCGTTGCGATAGTCCACTTTGCGGAACGTCTGGCGCGTGGCCTTGATCCAATGGTTCATGATTTCCTGGCCGGCGCTGTTGTTCAGGCGCACGTAGTACCAGTTGGGAATCGGCCGGTCCGTCGGCTGGGACCACTCGAACACGCGGTACCAAGGCTCGTCCTCCTGATCGGTCAGGCCGATCGCGACATCGTCAATGTCGCCCCAGCCAAGCTCGATGGGCGTCTCGTAGGGCATGCCCGCCGGATTGAACAGGGCGTATTCCGCATCGCCTTTCCAGGCGAAGAGCCACACCTTGCCCGCCGTCATTCCTTCCAGGCGGAAGGTCCAGACACTGCCGACGAGCTGGACGTCCGCCACGCCCACCGGTTCGTTGTCCATGGTGGGCGTATCGTAGGCGACCACATGGAATTCGCCCGGCTGCACGCCGTGGTAGCGTAGTCTGCCGCTGATCACCGGGCGCGGGAAGTCGTCCGGATCGGTCGGGTCCGTGCCGTGCGAAAGCACGACGCGCGCGCCGGTCAGGTCGTTGGTCGTCTCCATGTACATGTATTCGGAGGCGTTATGCCAGCCGTCTTCGTCCGGGTCCTCGTAGCGGTCGTAGTAGAGCCGACTCAGCGTGTCGTATTGCGCTTCCCACCAGTCGGGGAGCTGGTCGGTATCGTCGTACGTTTCGCCGGCCATGCCCATGTTCGGGCGCGGGCGGTAGAAGTAGTCGCCAGCCTCGTCCGGCCGGTCCGACCATGCGCGATGGACCGGATCGTTGGTGTAGGTGTTGAACATGCGCGGATGCAGCCGCACGCCCGTATCCAGGAAGAGCCTGAACGTGTACAGGTTGATCAGACCGTTGCCGGCCGGATCGCCGAAGGGCCCGTTAATGCCCTCCCCGCTCATCGTGCTGAGTCCGTGATCCCGTTCCCAGCGGTCGAGCAGACCGTCCCCGTCCGCGTCCTCTGTTTCCGGCAAGGCCGGCAACTGGCCGAGACTGCCCGGCGACGGTTCCGCCACGGCCCCGTTGACCGAAACGACCGTCGGCGCCATGAGCACGGTCATCGTGCTGTTCAGGTTCGGGTTCGCGCCCAGCTTGATGTCGAAGATGCGCCCGTCGTAGAAGGCGTTGAGCCAGGCGCCCGCGCCCCAGCTTCCGCCGACCACGGCCGAAAACTCGGCGAGCGTCTTGGCGGCGGCGTTGGCGACCGGCGTGGTCACGTGCAGCGACACCACGTCGCCTTCGCTGTACACGCCGTTGTCATCCACATCGTACCAGTCTATGCGGTAGATGTAGAGACGGTCCGACACGATCGGCGGGCCGCCGATGAAGTCGTTCGGATCCAGCGGATTCGTGTCTTGCTGGTATTCCACAAGGTTGCTGACCCCGTCCTCGTCCGGG
>SLMC01000372.1 GCA_007133745.1 Kiritimatiellia bacterium | reverse complement strand
GGTCTGGCAAAAATCATTTTGGGACACCCAACTGCGGCGGGGCGACAGCTACACGGGAAAATGGGATTATGTACGGCAAAATCCGGTACGTGCCGGGTTGTGCGGCGATCCGGACAAGTGGCCGTTTCAAGGGGAAATGAATGTTCTGTCTTGGCATGATTGAAATCGGACGCGACGGAGCGCGTCCCTCCAAAAAAACCAAGCCTGAAACCATGCGGTGGAGGGCCACGCTCCGTCGTGGCCGAATGCGCATGCCTTGCGAATGGAGGGCCACGCTCCGTCGTGGCCGCGCCCATCGTCGCCCGGTAAATGGCCGCCTGATTTAACAGGATGCCTCGCGGCTCACTCCTCGTCGAAGATGGCGTAATAGTCCATGTCCTCGGCGGCGAGGACCAGGGCGGCGGGCGGCAGGGCGGCTGTTTGATCGAGCAGGGTACGGTAATAGGCCTGGTACGCTTCCGCCGTCTCTTCCGGTTTCGGCGCGCGCATACCCATCAATACGAGGTCGGCGCCTTCGGAGTGCCGGCGGATGTCCTCGAACACGGGCCGATCCGCGCTGCGCACCAGGACGCGGGCTTGCGCCTGAATGCGGGCGTTGCCGATAAAGGTTTCAAGCCGTTCCAGCGCGTCCTGCTGTTTTTCGGGCGCATCCACCAGGGTTTTCAGGGTCAATGTGGCCTGGCGCCAAAGCGGACTGTCCAGCAGCAGATGCGCCAGCGCCAGCATGAGTCCAAGGTTCTGCTGGTTTCCGTACCACCACAAATCCAGCCGTTGGAACGGTTTGTTTTCGGCAGGAACCTTGTCCTGGGCGTCCGCCTCGCGCACGATCACCAGGTTTTGGCGTTGGCGGCAGCTTAGGGCGATCAGTTGCGAGAAGGCGGCATAGTTGTCCGGATCTTCGGTTTCGCCCAGCAGCAGCGTGTTGGGGCGCACGGGCCCGTAGCCATAAGCTTTGACCAGCATGTGCATGCCGACGAAGGGATTGTCGGCGGCCAGAATCTTGACGAATGCGCGCACATCCCGCTTGCGCAAATAGTCGTGAACGGTTTTCCGCAAACTGTTCAGTCGCGCGGCGGGCGTGTCTTCGGGCATCACGGTGGCTACGGTCAGGAATCCGCGATTTTGGGAAATGGCGTGAGCCAGTTCGATCAGGTACCAGCGTGTGGTGGGCGAGCCGCTCAGGACCAGAAGATTGGGCTGCCACGTGCGCGGATCGACACTTCGCTCGTTCAGGGCGGCGATACCCTGGCGAACCAGAAACGTATAGGCGGCGCTGCGCACGTCGCCCCATCGGGCATGCAATTTGCGGTGTTTCGTAACGAAATAGATGACCGCCGCCACGGCCATGGCCACGAACGTGGCGCCGGCGCTGATCATGAACATAACCGCAAAACAGGCGCCGGCGCCGATCAGAGAAATCCACCACGGAACCTGGAAGGTCGGGCGCCAGGACGGGATGCCCACCAGCTCTTCCAGTCCGGCGGAGACGTTCAGCAATCCGTACGAGGTGAGAAAGAACATGGAAAGTATAGGCGCGATGAGGTTGAGGTTGCCCAAAAGCAAGCCGGCGGCGGCAACGGCGGCGGCCGCCGCCGTTGCGATGCGCGGGTCGTTGCCGTGACCGTAGCCTCGTCCGAGCAAGGACGGCGCCACCCGGTCCCGAGCCAGCGCTTGGAGGGTGCGCGGCGCGCCCAGCAGGGAGCCCATGGCGCTCGACAGCGAAGCGGCCCAGACACCCAGCAGGACAGGGGCTTTCCAGCGCGCGACATGGCCGGCGATCATGGGGTGCAGCAACAGTGTTTTGTCAACGGTCGATATCCACAGGAAAAAACAGAGCGCCATATACGTTGCGTAGCCGATAAGCACAGCCGCCAGCGTTCCGCGCGGCAGCGCTTTGGCCGGGTTTTTCAAGTCGCCGCTCATGGCAATGCCTGCTTCGATGCCCGTAACCGCTGGAAAGAGGATGGCGAACACAGGCCAGAATCCCTGGGCGGGCGTCAATGCGCGCGTCATGTCCGGAGCCGGATTAGGGGCGCCGCCCGCAAAAAAGGCGATGAGCGAGACCGCTATGGCCGCCATGACCGCGAACTGCGTTTTTAGAGCCAGATCGGCGGAAAGATAGGCAATAAGGGTTAGCGTCAGCAATGTGGCAATGCCTATGGTTTCCAGTGCGTGCGCTTCCAGAAAAACGATGGCGGCCGGGTGCAGATTCAGAAACGACGCTATGGCCGAGACCCCGTGCGGGAAGACGGATACCATGGTTTCCGCAAAGCCGGCAACGTAGAACGAAACACCCAGCGCTTGAGCGAAAAAAAGAGGAAACCCCACGGCCGCGCCCGCTTCGGGGCCTAGGGAGCGGGAAATAATGTGGTAGGCGCCGCCGCCTTCCACTTTGCGATTGGTGGCGAGCGCGGATAGAGACAGGGCCGTCAAGCCCGTAATGGCGCTGGATGCCGTTACAATCAGCAGCACCGGCCATAGGCCTAGACTGCCCATGGCCCAGCCGAACCGCAAATACATGATCACGCCGAGAATCGTCAGGATGCTCGGCATAAACACGCCCTTGAAGGCGCCGAACTGATAGCCCGCAGGATGGTCCTTGCCGTTTTCCGAAACCGTTGTGCTCAT
>SLMC01000124.1 GCA_007133745.1 Kiritimatiellia bacterium | reverse complement strand
GCTTAGGCACTGCCTATGGCATCCGACCTCGTGGCGGGAAGAAGTGGCCGTCCTCAAGCCCTTTATGGAGGAGTATCTTCAGTGAAGTTTCCACACCGTTCGTTCTTAGGGTTCCTTAGGGTTCTTCATGGAGGAGTATCTTCAGTGAAGTTTCCACACCGTTCGTTCTCCTTAGGGTTCTGTTCGCTGATTCATTCTTTCGGTTCTGCGGGAAGTGACTTGAGATTTCGGATGAAACGAGTCTTGTCGAACTCTTTCTTGTTCTTCATGATGTCCCATACCTCAACACACACGGCTTGCCCGATGTAGATACGGGCATCCTCCTCCGAAATGCCATCAGACTTCAGCCGTTCCAGCGTTTCTCTTGTTTCCGGCGGGTCGCCATCACGTATTTGATTCTCGACGACCTCCATGAATGCTGATTTCAGAATTGGATTCCCTTTTTCCATTGTATCCTTTCCGGCGAATCATGCGTTGGAAACGCCGTGCTTTCGCTGGTTCTCCCGGTTTTTTTGATCGACTCATTGAAAATTAATCTCATCCATAACGACACCGTGAATACAAGTGGACCATCCGTCAACACTAAATTCCGTCGCACAGGCAATTCTAATTGTGGACCTAACCCGTGTGAAAAAAGGCTGTAAGCCTGACGCAAGAAAGCCTGGGGTGGAACCCCAGGCTTGGCGTATCCCAAACCCATCCCCCGCGTAGCGGCGGGCGGCACGCGGGGGGTGGGAGAGGAAGAAACCTGCAACCCGAGGGCGTTGCCCCCGACTCTGTTGCATAACCTTTTCAGGGTTGGCGTTCAATCATTCTTTCCGAATTACGAATATTTTTTTCTGTTGCGTTGGGAGGGGAGGCAAACTATGCTTGTCTTCGAATTTAAAAAAGCCGTTGAAAAGCCGGGTTTAGGTTTTATTTTTTTATCGGGGCGTAGCGCAGCCTGGCAGCGCGTCAGCTTTGGGAGCTGAAAGTCGTGGGTTCGAATCCCACCGCCCCGACCATACTTCGCTCGCAGCGCAGCGGAGAGCGAAGTATGCCCTACGTAGCGCGGCGGAACGCAGGGCGAAGTAGGGCCGCCTGACAAGTCGCGCGGCGAGCTACGTATGGCAAGCCAACTGTGGTGACAACGAAATCTCAAGCCCCATTCCAGTTAAATAGGCCATGCAGTTTGGTAGCGTCCCGACCGCGCAAGCGCGATGGATTTTTTTCATGGACAACAGCGCCAAGCCCAAAATCGTAATTCTAGGCGGCGGTTTCGCCGGCATGGCCGCCGCCCGCGCCTTGCGCGGATTGGCGCGGGGCGGGCACGCCCGGATCGAGGTTTGGGATCGGTCTGCCGATGCCGTTATGATACCGGCGCTGCCCGACTTCGCCGCCGGTCTTATGAGGCGGGAGGCGCTGGTCGGCGCTATTCGCAACCGCTTGCCGCGCTCTGTGCTCTGGCGCCTGAAATCCGCGCATCGCGTCGATCTGGATGCCCGCGTCATCGCATGCGACGAGGGCCTCGTCCCGTACGACGCTCTGATCATTGCTGCCGGGTCGAGCAGTCGGCCCGCCAACCCGGACTGGAACGCAAGCTCAACCTACCCGCTTGCCTCGCTTGCGGATGCGGAGCGCATTCGAGCCGACTTCCCCTGTTACCTTGAGCGCGCCGATCAGCCCCATCTGCTTTTCAGCGGCGGCGGGTATACCGCAGTCGAGCTGGCCTGCGCCCTGCGCAAGCATGTCGCGCGTCCGGGCGGCAAGCCTTGTCGCATCACATTGGTTGACAGACATCGCGCCATCCTGCCTTTTCTTTCCCGACGGCAGACGCAACGGCTGGACGGGCGGCTGGCAAAACACGAAATCGAACTTCGGCTCGGTTGCCAAATCAAAGCGTTCAACGGCCGTGACGCCGTTCTCGACAACGGGGAACGGTTCGAGGATGTTTTCCTTTGCCGTACCGAAGGGACAGGCCCGGCCATCGACGTGTCGGGGACTAAACTCCGCAGAGAACAAGACGGTCGCCTCGCCGTCGACCCGGCTCTGCAGGTTGAAGGCTATCCGGCAGTGTTTGCGGCCGGAGACGCCGCCGCCATCCGTGTTCACGGCGGATTCTTGCGAAAAGCGGTTAATTTCGCGATCTATTCCGGAGCCTGCGCCGGAAAGAACATGGCGCGCCTGCTGCGCGAACGGCCGCTGCGCGAATACCGTCCCGTCGATCTCGGCTGGGTGATTCCCATGGCCGACGACAGCGTTGGCCTGGCGTTCGGCGTCCTCCCTCTGCAAGGCAGGCCCGGTCTGATGCTGCACTACTTCATGTGCGGATTCCGAAATTTTTCCTTGCGCAATTTCAGCGTTTTTGTCCAGATTATGCTAAAACAAGCGCTGGCGCCTTCTGCCGGAAAAGAGCGTCGCGACAGCGCGTGAACATTAACAAACATCCCTCTCGGAAAGGACGCATCATGAAAAAATGGCTGGCCTGTCTCTGGAGAACAACGCCGGACCGCAACATCGGCTATCTGCTGTTCCGCGTGGCGGTCGGGCTCGGCATGCTGACGCACGGCATTCCCAAGCTCATGGCCGGCCCCGAAACGTGGACCCGGCTAGGCGAAGTCGTTACGGCTGTCGGACTGCCGGGACCGG
>SLMC01000217.1 GCA_007133745.1 Kiritimatiellia bacterium | reverse complement strand
GCAAAAACCAGGCACCCATGCACGCCAACCTCCGTCGCTCTCGGACCTCTGTAAAAACAAAAATAAATCAAAAATATTCCGCACCGTTCATCCATCCCTGTTCCATCGTTCCACCATTCCATTTTTCGCTGGGGGCGCCCGCGTCTGGTGCAGGCGGGACGTTGGCGCTTGACATAAATATCAATAGTGATACTGTACCGTTATGGCAAGATTTGATGACATAGTCGAGCAGATGCGATGTACGCCCAAAGGGATACGTTTCGTCGACGCGTGTCGCGTATGCGATCACTACTTCGGTCAACCCAGGCAGAAGGGTACGAGCCACCGGGTCTACAAGACCCCCTGGCAAGGTGATCCACGAGTCAACATTCAGAATGCCAAGGGCAAAACCAAAGCATATCAGGTCAAACAGATCGTGAGAGCGATCGAGAGGTTGGAATATGAAAGCCATTAAAAACGATCACTATACATATCGGGTTACATGGTCCGAGGATGATCAGGAATATGTGGGGCTCTGTGCAGAATTCCCTAGCCTGAGCTGGTTGTCAACCTCTCCCGAAGCTGCGCTTCGGGGTGTTCGGGGTGTCGTTGCCGACGTGGTCGCGGATATGAAGCAGTCGCAGGAAACAATCCCCGAACCACTTGCCAGCCGGAAGTTCAGCGGCAAGTTCATGGTGCGTGTGCCGCCTGATGTGCACCGCGAACTCACCGTTAAAGCTGCCGAGGCTGGCGTGAGCCTGAATCGTCTGGCGACCGTCAAACTCGCCCATTGAGAGCGTGAAAGGGACATACCTGTAATCGGGCCGGCCGCAGGGAATGTCAGGACAGACCTGCTGCCCGAATCAATGGCCTACCGCAATAAGGCTGTTATCGTCTCTTCGGCACGGCGTTCATTCCCCCCTTCGCCCCATGCTGCCGATCCGCTTGCCACGACAGAGGGTGTGTCCCTGATAACCGTTTATTTACCCACTTGGTTTCCTTTGTTACCTTCTGTTTAAATCTCCTTTTCTTCCTTCATGCTCTTCATTCTCTTCATGGTGAAAAACTTTTTTCGCGTGTTTCGCGCCTTTCGTAGTTTCATTCGGACCTTGTCTCGGAGTCTGTTCATTCGGGTTTGCGCGCTTCGCCGTAGCGCCACACGATGTCGCCGGTGTTTCGCTGCTTGGTGTCCAGGCCGCCGTCGTCCGTCAGATTCTCGCCGACACTGTAGATAACGAAACCGGTGTCCGCGACAAGGTATTTCAGCGGTTGGCCGGTGAACGGGTCTTCCAAATCCGGAACGCCCAGAGCGTCGAGATCCGGCGGGAACACGCCCTTCTTCCGACGGAATCGGAGCGCGGCCAGACCGGCGCGCGTGATCCGCGATTCTGCAATCGTTCCGGTGTAACGCTGCTTGGCAGCCGACAGTGCAGGCATAAGCAGTCCGGTGAGAAAGCCGTACCGGGGCACACTGTCGAGCAGCTTCTTTTCCAGCGCCTCGTCATTCGGCGAATAGGGTTCCATTGTGTTTCTGGCATACGCGCGCATGATGCGCAGATAGGCGGCATGATCCCGATAAAGAAGCGGGCGAAAAACTCGCCCAAAAACAATTCCCGCCAAACGAGGCACAGGGGCTAGTTCATTCAGTTTCGAACCGGGAAGGTTAAAGCCCCACTCGCCCGAAACCAATCTTTCGCCATCCATGCTTCGCGCAAGCGGTTCCTGTGATTCGCCCGCCAGTAAGAGCCGTTTGATTTCCGTACCGATGTCTTCCGGCGGAAGCGAAACTTCGGCCACTGTTCGGATGGCTTGGTTGGCCAAGCCGTATTGAGCTACGCGGACTAACATGCTGATGATTAAAGGTGCGCTGTGCAGTGTGTCGGCGAACCGCAAACCGACGAGCGCTGTGCGCCAAGCCGCATCAGGATCGCCATCGGCCGCCTGTTGGCGTGTTGCGACGAACATGATACGCGACAGGTTCCTGTAATCGGGCAGATGAGGGAGAAGAGTCACGGGGCCTTGCGACCAATCCGTTTCCGAGCGATGGCCCGGTCTTTGCGTTCCGCGCGCGACGGCATCCAAGGCCGCGACGACGGATTCGTGTTGGAGCAGTTGGCGAATACAGGCCGAGGCCACCGCGTTGGTCGGGTTCTCGATCAGGTCGGTCGCCAAACGGCTAAGCTGATCGAACAGACTTGCGAAGGGACGATCGGCCGGCGGCTCGCATTCCGCCCATGCGACGGGCGGTTCCGCCTGGAGCAATAGGCTCGCGGCTCGATACAATAGCGCGGCGTTTTCGGTATCGGGAATATAGGGCGGCACAATGTCCTCCAAACTCATGGGACGGCCTGCCGCGCGCAAGGCCTCGTATTCGCGCTGCAAGGCGCGATAGCTTGTCCAGTACCAAGCTCCGTACACGAAACTCAGGCCCGCTACGCCGATGCCGATCCATTTCAATACGGTTACGGTTCGCTTTTTCATCATGCAGTCCTTTCTTTCCGGTTATGGTGTTCTGTCAAAGCCAGCAGCGCATATTTCTGTATAGGCTATGACAATCGGCCGGCTCCGATTTGTCTAATTACACGACCTTTTCTCCGTGGCTCAGCGTCTCCATGGTGAATGCTTCACTGTTTGGGACGCTCTGTTGTT
>SLMC01000073.1 GCA_007133745.1 Kiritimatiellia bacterium | reverse complement strand
CGACGGTCCGACTGTCCAACCGTCCCAACTGTCCAACCGTCCTGACTGTCCGACTGTCCAACCGTCCCAACTGTCCAACCGTCCAACCGTCCTGACCGTCCAACCGTCCAACTGTCCAACCGCCCGACCGCCCGACTGTCCTGACCGCCGGATATAGGCTCGAACGGCTCACTCGCTGTCCGGCTGCCAGACAATGAGCTGGTCGTCGCCATACTTCGTGTCATCGAGATAGCGCTCGACGCGAATATCTTTCAGCGTTAGCAGCCGATTCGTAACCTCGGCGATTTTTTCCGCCTGGGCATGGATATCGACGAGCATTGCCTGCCGTGCTTCCGGCTCTGTCCGGTCCCAGAGCATGCGCAGCATTTCCGCATTGCCGAGTACGGAGGTCAGCGCATTGTTGATTTCGTGATTCAACGTGGCGACCACGCCCTGCACCGCTTCGAAGCGGGCCGCCATCGCTTCGGCGTCCCGCAACTCGGCGGCCATGCGTTCCCGTTCGGTAATGTCTTCCGAGACGCGTATGGTTCCGGCAATGCGCTCCTCCGCCTGCCGCAACGGGGCGATGCTGACGGCGCGTCGGCGGATCGTACCGTCGGCCACCGTCGCCGTCATCGTATGCTCGATTGATTGCCCGCCGCTCAGCACGTCGGATCGCGCGCGGTTCCATGCCTCGGCGCACTCGGGAAACATCGCGTACACGTCGGGCGCGGAGCGGCCGGCAAGGTCCGGCAACGAGCCGGCGGCGCCGACGGACTTCAGAAAATCGGTTTCCGCCCGGTTCATGTTCGTGATGCGCAAATCGGCATCCGTCACGGTCACGCCCGCCGGCAGACTGTCGAGCGTCGCCTCGAGATAGCGGCGCGCGTTTTCGCGTTCCCGGTCGTACAGCGTCTGCGCGGTTTTGTCCTCGAAACAGACCCCGTAACGCAGATCCGATCCGGTTATGCCGGGCAGCACGACCACCGTAACGGCAAACAGCCGTTCCCCGTCGCGCCAGACAAAGCGGTCCGTGCTGCCGACATGGCGCAGCCGCAACGTGGACGCTCCGACCATCGCAATCAGCTCGCGCTTGTTCGCCAGCGCGTCGGCCAGCGTCGCCCAATCCTCGCGGGCGGGCGACAGGGGAACGCGCACGCCGAACATGCGCCAAGCCTCGCGGCTGGCGGAAACCGGGTTCAGACTGTCGTCCAGCGCCAGGTAGGGAACGGGCAGATGTTCGATATCCCGCTGTTCGTCGCTCATGCCGCGTCCTCCCCGGAAAACAGATCGGTCAACTGATCGAACGCCTCGTCCATGAGCGGCCGGATATCGGGCAGCCCGATGCCCAGCGTTGCCAGCGCGCGCACATCCAGTCGGGGCATGCGGCTGTCTCCGGGATCGCCTACGCCCTCCGCGCGCGCCAGAATGTCGGCCAGGTGCAGGGTGGCCGCGCGCTCCGCGAACGGCATGTCCGGCTCGAACGCGTGATGGTGGCGAATCGGTTCCACGGTCTGGGCCGGCAAACGCCATTGCGCGAGCAGCCAAGCGCCGATATCGGCATGCGTCACCCCCATCGTTTCCGTTTCGGCCTCCAGAAAGAGCATGTTCTTTTCGCGTACGGCCCGCTTCACCGCCTCGTATTCCTCGGGCACATGGCTGGCCAGAACCATCTTGCCGATATCGTGAAGTAGCCCGGCCGTGCTGAGCTCGTCGGGCTCGTCGAGTCCCAGCCGCCGTGCCAGCACGTAGGCGATGCGCGCGCAGGCCAGCGAATGCGGATACAGACCGGGAAACGCGGCGCCGATCAGCTGGACGGCCGCCGTCGAAACCAGCAGCGTTTGCAGCGCGCCGAAACCGAGCAGCACCACGGCGTGCGAAATCGAAGCCACGGGCGTCGAAAACCCGTAAAACCCGGAATTGACCAGCTTCAAGACCTGCGCCGACAAGGCCTGATCGCGCGCGATCGCCCGCCCCACAGTTTCCGCCGTCGTTTCCGGCGAGCGGATCAGACGCTGTAGCGCCAGAACATTGTCCGGCAACGCGGGGAGCCGAACAATTTTCGACACGATTTTTCGCAGTTGAGTTTCTTCGTTCATAGTGCAATCTTCTTTATCGAGGACTAAAGCGCAGAACGGGTCATTTCACCACCCGCTGCGCTGGAGGGCACGGAGACCACGGAGAAAGAGTGGGTTACGTCGAGCGTTTCCGGCCTCTCCCCCTCCGTGTATTTCAGGTTTCCTGCCCCCTCACTTGAAACGAAGCCGCACATGATCTTCGGCCACGCGGCGTATTTCGGCCGGAACCGGGTCTGTTTCGCAGTCCGCGAAGCGGGCGGCCAGTCGTGCCAGTTCCGCGTTCATGGCTGCTTCGGAATCTTCTTCGGAACGGGAACGGACCGTTACGGACGTTACGCCCATCTTCTGAAGGCGGGCGAGCGCGGACGCCGAAAGGCTCGCGCCCTTCCCCAGCACGAATACGCCTTCGGGCGTTGTCAGATCGGCCGCCAGCACATCGCCAGCCCGCGCTTCCTGAAGAGTGAGAGTATTCACCGGCTAAACCGCTCCATCCGCTTCTTGACCGCCATCTGCTCCAATGAGAACCCCGACACCTTGACACCTTGCGAGAAAAAGGCAAGGTAAAAAAGAGCATGAT
>SLMC01000401.1 GCA_007133745.1 Kiritimatiellia bacterium | reverse complement strand
TGGGATTTACGTCAATACGGCGGGCATTGGCGAAAAGCTGGACGGGTTCGATTTGAGCTGCGCCGCCATTGCCGAAGGGGATTGCGTGGTGGCGAGCGGCCCGATCGGCGACCATGGCATGGCCATCATGTGCGCCCGCGAAAACATCAGGATACGGAGCGGACTCGCGAGCGACAGCGCGCCGGTTCATCGACTGGTCGAGGCGTTGACGGGCGTGGCGGGCGGGATTCGTTTCATGCGCGATCCCACCCGCGGCGGCGTGGCGGCGGTCTTGAACGAGATTGTCGAGGGGCGCGCGTTCGGCATCGAGATGGACGAACAGGCCATACCCGTCTCGGTCGGCACGCGGGCCGGCTGCGAAATGCTGGGCATGGACCCGCTGCATCTGGCGTGCGAAGGCCGCCTTCTGGCCGTATGCGCGAGCGACTGCGTCGATGCGGCGCTGGCCGCCTGGCGCGCGTTGCCGGAAGGCGAGCAGGCGACGAAAATCGGCGAGGCGACCGGTTTGGCCGGTCGTGTCGCGTTGCGCACGGTAACGGGCGGACGCCGACTGGTCGCCATGCCGCGCGGCGAATTGCTGCCGCGCATTTGCTGATGTCGCCATGCACGAATTGTCCATAGCTATGGCGTTGGTCGCCCGGATCGAGGAGGCGCGAAAGGAGGCGGGGGCGGATCGGGTCGCGCGCGCGACCGTGCGCCTGGGCGCCTGGTCGGGCGTGCAAGCCGAAGCTTTGGCCATGGCGTTTCCGTTCGCTGCCGAGAATACGGGAACGGCAGGCGCGCGACTCGATATCGTGTCGGTTCCCGTCAAGCTGCATTGCCGGGCCTGTCGGGGCGATACGGAACCCGACACGATCCTGGCGGTCTGCGGGTCGTGCGGATCGGACGATGTCGAGATGGTTGCCGGCCGCGATCTGATTTTGGAAACCGTAACCTTGGAGTAAGATCATGTGCGACGAATGCGGATGCGCCACACGCGAACACAGTCACTCTCACGACCACGATCACGACCATGGGCATAGCCATGATCGCGATGCCGGTTCCGGCGAAGCGAATGCGGGAGAAAAACGGCTGGTTCTGGAGCGAAAGATTCTAGTGCGGAACGACGAGCAAGCCGAACGGAACCGGCAATGGCTGCGCGAACGCGGCATTGTGGCGATCAACATGATTTCCTCGCCCGGTTCCGGAAAGACGCTGTTGCTGGAGAAGACGCTGGATCGGCTGAAGGATCAAGTCCAATGCGCCGTCATTGCCGGCGATCAGCGGACCGACAACGATGCCCGGCGGCTCGAGGGGCGGGGCTCGCCCGTGATTCAAATCGAAACCGGCAACGCCTGTCATCTCGACGCCGATACGGTGGGGCGGCGTTTGCCCGATGCCGCGGGCGACGGAATCAAGCTGCTGTTCATCGAGAACGTGGGCAATCTGGTTTGTCCGGCCGCGTTCGATCTGGGCGAAAGCTTCAAGGTGGCCTTGCTGTCCACGACCGAAGGCGAAGACAAGCCGGTCAAGTATCCTTCGCTTTTTTCGCAGGTTCCCGTGGCGGTCGTGACCAAGACGGATCTCGTGCCGCACCTGGATTGGGACATGGACCTGTGCCGGTCATGTTTGCGCCAGGTCAATCCGGGCATGTTCGTGTTCGAGCTGAGCGCCCGCACCGGCGAAGGGTTGGACGCCTGGATCGATTATCTGCTGAAGCTTGGCTAGCCCTTGCCGGGAAACGCCGACGGCTTATGCGGTCAGCTTTTCGATTTTTTCGATGAGCTTGACGGGGTCGACCGGCTTGTCCACGAATTCAGTGACGGGCAGATAGACGTCGTCAATGTCGCGATTGCTGAATTTCCCGGGGAAGCTGCCTTCCTGGTTCACGCCGGTCAGCATGATAATGGGCTTGGTTTTGATGTCGTCGTGATGCCGGATGGTCCGGGCCATTTTGAAACCGGCCTCCTTGTCGTCGGGGAACATGACGTCCAGAATAATCACGTCGGGATTGAACTCCCGAATGTTGTCCACCAGATTCGCTTCGTCGTACTGCGTCTGGACCGTATAGCCTTTGGCCTCGAGCGCCATTTTATTGGCTTCCACCAGATCGATATCGTCGTCCACCATGTATACTTTCATTGCCGGGTCCTCCACGGTATTGTGTTGTTCGGCGGATCGGCCGATCCGCTCCAATAGCATTGCATTCGACCGTATATCAAGCACGCTGCAAGATGTATCACAGTTTCGGTTTTTTTGTAAAGGGTTTTAGACGGGGTTCAGCGCCGCAGTATTCCGGGTGGTTTTCAGGTTTCAGGTTTCAGTGTTCAGGTTTCAGTTTTCAGGAAAGCTGCATTCGGCTTCGTTCGGAAACTACGCCGGAGCAAGGAATGGCTATGGCTCGTCGGGGACGGAGCGCAGCGCGACCTCGAAAGCGGTTCCCCGGTCGGGTTCGCTGTCCACCGCAATGGTTCCGTCGTAGAGGTCCACCAGTTTTTTAACGATGGAAAGGCCCAGCCCGCTGCCTAGGATGTTTTGCGTTTTGGCGTTGCGAATGCGCACGAATTCCCTGAAAAGACGCTGTGTTTCGGTCGGGCTCATCCCAATGCCCGTATCGGAGACTTTGATCCGGATCCGGTCCGGTTCGGCTCGGTAT
>SLMC01000123.1 GCA_007133745.1 Kiritimatiellia bacterium | reverse complement strand
TGAAGATGACGATGAGATATTCCATGATCAATTGGCCGCACTGCGCGAATGCGTCGGGAAACTGGACGCCAAACCGGCTAAACTCTTGAATATGAGGTTTTTTCGCAACATGTCCGCCGCGAGCATCGGACAGCGTATCAGCCGCAGCGAAGGAGCGGTTCGTATCGCGCTGATGCGCGTCAAGCAAACCCTTAAAACATGCATGGACAAGACGTTGCAGATTACTGGAGACCCCGAGCATGTCCCTGTCGGAAATTGACCGGCTTTTGATCCGCTATGCCGAAGGCAAGCTGTCGCCTGATGAGGACCGACAGCTTGCCACCGCGTTGCGGGCCGATCCCGAGCGGATGAGCCGTTTGCTGAACGATGTCGCCATGACCGGCTTGCTGTATCAACTGGCCGTTCGCGACGAAGATTTTATCCGGGCGCTTCAGGAACGGATGCACGCCGAACAATCGCCCGGCGCTTTTTCCAAGGCTCTCGCCCATCGCATGACCCAAAGATCGGTCGATTCGAAAACATGTCGAAAGCCTGGTCGTCGCCGTACGATTGCCTGGGTTCCCCTGGCGGCGGCCGCGAGCTTGGCGGTCGCGCTGGGCGTTTGGTTTCTCGTCTCCCGGGAACGGCTGTCGCTCGGTGCGCCCGTCGCGTCCGTGACCGAAACTGTCGGCTCCGCCTATGCCTTCGCTCCGGACGGCGCTAGAACGGTCCTTCAACCCGGCGATACGCTTCGGACCGGACAGCGCCTCGAAACGGCCGCCGACTCGCATCTGCGCTTTGTTTTTCTCGACGATCCGACAGACGTTCTACTGTCCGACGCTTCGGCATTGTCCATTCTGCCCGCTTCCTCCCCCGCCCGGCTTCGCCTGGAACAGGGCGCGCTGGCCGTCCATGCGACACGGGAACCCGTTGACCGAATCTTCGCAGTGGACACGCCCCATGCCCGTGCGGAAGTTCTGGGCACGCGCTTCCGGCTTTTTGTAAGCGAAACCGCGTCAGCGCCATCCGAAACTGCGGTCTTGCCACCCGCTGCTTTTACCCGGCTGGATGTGGATAGCGGGCGTGTGCGCCTGACGCGACATAAGGACGCGGTCGCTGTCGAGGTGAACGCGAGCGAATTCGCCCTTGCTTCCGATGGCATTCCGCTCCAAGTCTATTCGCGCGATACGGAATGGATCGAAGGAAGGGTTTTGTTCAGCGACAACTTCGAAACAACGCCGACGAACGGATGGCGTGCGCATTTGCTCGAAATGGTAGAAGGCGGTTATGCGTTTAAGGAAAGCATATCGGCCTTCGACACGCCCTATTATTCGATCGAACCCAATGCCGGTCGCCAGCCAGGTTCCTCTGCCCTAATTGTTCGCGTTCCCAAGGATCAGCAACTGGGCGTTCATATGGAACCGTTGTCGCCGGGCGAAAAATTCAGCGCGATTCGCCAGGAATTTGACGTCAAACTGGATCCGCCTGCGGGTGTCATCATAGACGCCTTGCGCAACAACTGGCGGGAGGTGCGTTGCTTTCCTGTTGATGGCCCTGGCCCTGAGCGTCTCAAATACGGCTTGAGAAAAGGAGAATGGACGCGCATGCGTTATGATCATTTCTGGCGGACGGACGAAGAAGGCGAACCCTGTCTGGAAATCAGGCATTATATCAATGATCGGCTTCATACTCGCGAATGGCATTATCCCAACAAGGCGCTCTTTGGAGTCATGGTTTTGTCCGGCAAGGTGCGCGTGGACAACTATGTCCAGCGCGAGCTGATCCCAGCGCGCTTCTCAGCGCCGCCATCCCCATCTCCCGCCCCATAGCGGCGCCGACTGACCTGAGCCCTCCAGGCTTTGTTGCATAACCCCTTTGGGGTTGCCATTAACAATCCTTTCGTATTCTTGCCATCGGCTTTTGCTTGTTTATAGCCTTTAAGGCGCCACAGAGGAATGTGCGTTGGTGTGTCCATCCGCAAGCTGCGCATGCTGGGGGATGGATTCGTGCGTTCGTGGAGCGGCTCGGCTTGTCCGAGCCGGAAAGGTAAGCCGAAAAAAGCGCAAAAAACCACAAGGCAAGAAGGTTTGAACATCGAACGAAGCTCAACACCTAATCCCTAACGCCTAGAGGCAACTGATCACCGATCACTGGCCACTGCTCTTTTCTTGTAACGTTTGGCCTGTTGCCCCGTAGTAAAAAACAGAGGCTGCCCAAGGAAGGCTCTGCCGCCATAGCCTTTCAACGCTTAACGCTCGTCCGCCGCGGGATACGCAACAATAAGGAGACCATGATGAAAACTCGACGTCCAATCGCGATCAACAACAGTCTTGCGCACGGCATCTGCAACGCCAACTGCACGCTGTGCGGGGTGAACAAGCCCAGTTATGCCGGGCCCAAGGAATTTCAGCAGCGGAACGTGACCGAACGATTGGTCGCCGCGATCCGGTCCGCGGCGAACGAGGGCTTGCGCGTGCGTTACGTGGCCAATGCGGGCGATGGCGAACCCACGCTGCATCCGGAGTTCGGCCAACGCATGGATATGTTCGGACGCATGATCCGTAACTGGGATGCGCCCGACATGCCCGCTCCTGAAGTATCGGTCGTCACCAATGGGTTCCGGCTTCTGAAGCCGGGCGTGCTCGACGCGTTGACACGCAATCC
>SLMC01000351.1 GCA_007133745.1 Kiritimatiellia bacterium | reverse complement strand
TCGGGTTGCCTGCGCGCGGGCGTTGAGCAGCGCCTGGGACAGTCCGTAGCGCAGCGCCGTGTGCAGGCGGCGGCCTCGGATGTCGAGCGTTTCGAACGGCGCGACCATGTCCCGGAACAAAGCGATCGGCAGGCCGTCGAGTCGCGGCGCGACATGACGCTGCAGAAAAGGAATGTAGCGTCGGGCCAGGAACAGCGGGTCGCGTCCGCCAACCCCGGAATACTGGACGGCGGCGCAATCGCCTTCGGCGATGGACCCGTCGTCCAGGAGCAATTGCATGCAGACGCATTCGCCTGCCTGGCGGATGGCGGTAAAGCCGGGCGTCGCTGGCGCGCCCCGGTAGGCGAATCCGTCATGCACGGCGTTTTGCCGGATCGCGCGCTGGTCGTCGAAGAAAAAGGCGGATTTTCCCGCCGAAAAAAGAGCTTTTACGATTTTCATTTGGGTCGTCCGATCAGTTTGCCTTTACTAATGGCGTAAATGTCGTCCGTGACCATTTGAAACGACGCGGGCCGGCCCTCGGCGACTTCGCGTTCCCGGATTTTTGCGCGATGGTAGGCCATGACTTCGTCGTCGAGAGGCAGGGCGCCTTTCGAAAAGATGCGCAGGAACCCTTCATTGTCGCGGATGGGAATGATTTTCCCGTTGTTGTAGATGGAGGGGGCGAACGGAACATCGAGAATGCCGGCCTCGAAAGCGGCAACCGCGCCGCGGGCGATGTCGCCTTCGCCCAGGGCGACCACGGCATCCATCAGGTTGCCGGTTTCGCGCTTGATCATGTCCGCTTCGCTGCGGATCTGTCCGGTTTCGAACAGACGCTGGTCGGCGAGCATAGACAGAATTTGACGGGTGGCTTTCAGGCCCTGAGCGTTGGCTTCGCGGGTGGGAATGCCCATGGCTTCGTGCGGTGTCTTGATGATTATTTTTTGCGGCTTGGCAAAGCCGGCCACGACCGATCCCCAGGCAATGACGGCAAACGCCTTGGCTTCGTCTTCCGGGAAGCCGCCCATCCACTGATGAAAGACGGTGGTCAACTCGGCGTCTTCGAAGCCGGGTTTGAGCAAATACTCGTCGGCCAGTTCTTTCATGGACACGATCGCGGCGATGTCCTGCACGATGTTGCCGGCTTGACCGTAGCCGAGAGTCAGGGAGCGGACGCCTTGTTCAAGCGCCAGCAGGCCCTCGATAAGGCCGATCGTGTGACTGACAAACGGCGGCACCAGCGTCCCGGTCAGGGGTCCGAACGGTTCCCGGTTGATCCGGATACCCCGTGCTTCGTAGATGCCGACGAGCCGGTCGACGTATTGCCAGTCGGCGATCGATTTTTCGAGCGGAACCTTTTTGGTGTAGGGAATATTGTAGGAAATGCCGCCTCCCTCGAAACTGGTGAAACCGGCGGCCAGCGTGATTTCGGCCAGAAGCCGGGCGTCGGGCGTGCCGTGTCGTACCTGGATGGGTTTGGCGACGGCTTCCACCACCTGCCGACAACCGGCCAGTCCGTGGTTGACCGCCGGAAAGCCGTTGAGCAGGGAGGTCTCCGCCTGGCGCGATTTCTCGATGCCGTTTTGCGCTTCCCGGTAGCGGTTTTGCCGCGTGTAGGCGTCAATGGTCGTGGGCAGCAGATCGGCGGCGCCTTCCTGCTCGAGGTATTTCAGCAGCTTGATATGCTCGTCGATCAGGGCGACGCCCGCGCGCGGCTGAAGCAGTACACGGCCCTCATCCCGCGCGGTTTTCATGGCCATCGCAAAGTTCTTTTCGGGCGCGATTTCGGCGTGGCAGGCGACGCCGTCCTCGATGCGGACCCCCTCGCCCGTGGGCCAGGTGTTCAAAACCGCGTCGCGCTGCGTGTCGAATGCGGATTCGGCAAGTTTTTTGTTTTCAAGCATAGTCGGACCCATGAGTGTCAGTGTTCAGGTTTCAGGTGTCGGGTTTCAGGTGTCAGGATTTAGCATGCTGCCCTCCAATATTTGTTCCGGCGCAGTATCCGAGCCGAAGCCGAATGCGATGTTTCCCTGAAACCTGAACACTGAAACCTGTTCTCTTGGACAAGTGTTCAGGTTTCATCCCTCAGCCCTTGCTTTTCGCTTCCTCCAGCCCGGCGACCGCCATAGTCGCGGCTTCGGCGGGATAGTCGTCCGCCAGGTTTCCCAGCAGGGGAAACAGGTAGGGTCTGTCGAGAAAGAGCGCGGGCGCTTCGGGAATCAGTTTCAGGACATCGTCTGCATGCGTGCCCCCTGTTTTTGCGAATGCGCCGGCAAGCCAGGCGGCGTCGGATGTGGCGGAAAGGAATCCGCCGCTTCCGACAACCTTTCTGATTCCCCGCAAATCCTTCCCTGTCTGAACATACACTTTGCCTTGCGGCGTATAGGCCTCGCGGAAACGGCCCGCGTGGCGGTCCAGCGCCAGCCGTACGCAAGCTTCCGCCAGAATGCGGTCCAGCGTCGCGTCCGGTTCGGCCTCGGCGATATGTCCGGGTCTTCTCGCTATGGTTTCCATGTAGCGGTTCAGAGCCGTTTCGTCAAGCCGTTGTTCGGACAATCGTTGCGCGATGAAGTCTTTTGCGCAGTCCAGCACGGCCGGGGCGGAAACGCGCATACCGAGATCGCCTTCCACCGTACGCTTGGTCTTTGGCTCCAGTATGCCTTTAAGCACAATGCG
>SLMC01000072.1 GCA_007133745.1 Kiritimatiellia bacterium | reverse complement strand
TCCGCGTGGGGGAACGGGAAGTCGATGTGCGCGTTTCCACCGTGCCCGTGGCCGAAGGCGAACGGGTCGTGTTGCGGCTGCTCGACCGCGATTCCGCTTTGCTTCCCTTGGAAACGCTGGGCATGGCTCCCGCCATGTTCAAGGCGTTCAGCGGGCTGCTGTCCGAATCGCACGGCATCATTCTCGTTTGCGGGCCGACCGGATCGGGGAAAACGACCACGCTCTACGCGGCCCTTTCGCAACTGGACGCGTCGCGCAAGAATATCATGACTATCGAGGAGCCGATCGAATACCAATTGCCCGATATCGGCCAGATCCAGGTCAAACCCAAGATCGGGCTCGATTTTGCCAGCGGATTGCGGCATATTCTGCGGCAGGACCCCGACGTGATCCTGGTCGGGGAAACGCGGGACATGGAAACGGCCGAGATCGCCATGCGCGCCTCGTTGACGGGGCATTTGGTGTTTACCACGCTGCATGCCAACGATGCGCCCGGGGCCGTGGCGCGCCTGGTGGAGATGGGCGTGGATGCGCATCTGGTGGCCGCCTGCATGAAGGCGGCGCTGGCCCAGCGTCTGGTCCGCAAGCTGTGTCCGAGCTGCAGGGTCGAAGAAGCGCCCGATCCCGAAACGATGGCGAAACTGGGCGCATGGGCCACACCTTTGGCCGGACGCAGCCTGTGGCGCGCCGGCGGATGCGACCGTTGCCTGGAGGGTTATCGGGGCCGGGTCGGTTTGTTCGAGCTGATGACCATGAACGGAACATTGCGCGAGGCGGTACGGACCGGCCAAGCCGATGCCGACGGCTTGCGCGGCATCGCCATGCGGCAGGGCCTGCAAGCGTTGCTTGTCGACGGAGCGGCCAAGATACGGGCCGGCGTGACGAGCCTTGCCGAAGTGCGCGGCATGGCCGGGTAAGCAGACGAGGCGTCCCGCCTCGTCAATTACGGGGCACGCCTTGATCGGCAGGGTTTTGCAAGAGACTCCTAAGGCGGGCTTCGCCCGCAACCCAGATGTTGGAAAATAGGTTTCAGTGTTCAGGTTTCAGGCAAATCAAAAGTCGGAAGTCGGAGGTCAGATCGCGTCCCGACACCCGAAACCCGAAACCTGAAACCCTGAACGGTATTCCCCGTTGCTTCGCGCTGAAATTTCTTGGTATTTATGACAGCAACGGCAGATTAAGGCACTAAGGAAGTTCCGTCTATGCCGAGTTTCGAATATACCGGATACGACAATCGCGGCCGCATGCGCAAGGGACTCGCGACCGGAGCCAGCCTCAAGGAGGCGCGCGAACGGTTGGCCGAGGAAGGCCTGCTGGCCGAAACCCTGACGCCTATCCGGCGCCGACTCAAGTTTCCGTCCGAAATCCGAGCCATGGTTTACCGCGAACTCGGCGCCTTGATCAAGGCCGGCATGCCGCTGGATCGGGCGCTGGCGCTGTTGACCCGCTCGCCCGACCTCGGCGAAAGCCGTGTTCTGCTGGCCGGCATTCGCGACCGTATTCTCGAGGGCCGGTCCCTGGCGCAGGCGTTCATGGATTCCACCGACGCCTGTACTCCGTTCGAAATCGCCATTCTCCAGGCGGCCGAGCGCTCGGCCACCATGGACACGATGCTGGCGCGACTGGCGGAATTTATCGAAACCCAGGACAAACTTCGCGACAGCGTCAGATCGGCCTTGATCTATCCTGTCCTTGTTCTGACCTTCGGCGTGTGTTCAGCCATGATCATTTTGGGCTTTCTGATGCCGCGCATGTTGTCCGCGCTGACGGCAGGCGGCGCGACATTGCCGGGGCTGACGCGCTTTGTGCTTGCTCTGGGCAACATGTTTTCGCACGGGGCTTTTTGGGGAGCGGTTGCAGCGCTGGCGGTGGCGGGCGCGCTGTTTTTTCGGCGGCTGCGGCGCGACGAAGCCTGGCGACACGCTTGGGATCGGCGTGTGTTCCGGCTGCCGATCTACGGGCGCGGGTACGCTTTGCTGGCGAACGTGCGGTTTGCGAGCACCCTCTCCATCCTGGTGTCGGGCGGCGTTTCGCTGATCGAGGGTTTGGCCATGGCCGGCCGCGCGACCGGCAGCCCATGGCTCGCCCGTCTGGCCGCCGACGAGGCCGATCGGGTTCGGCACGGGAAAAATCTGGCGGACGCCGTACAGGATATCCCGCCTCTGTCCGAAACGCTGCCGGGCTGGATTCGGGTCGGAGAAGCCGGTGGCGGCATGGCCGAGATTCTGGAGAGCGCCGGCCAGCGCTATCGCGACCATTGGGTGCGGTTCGTCGATCGGCGCATGCGTTTGCTGGAACCCTTGCTCGTTCTGGTCATGGGCGCGTTCGTGTTGCTGATCGCGCTGGCGATTCTGCTGCCGATCTTTTCCATGAGCCAGGCGTTCGGGGGGTAGCGAGAGCGTGGATCGTTGAACGTGGAGTGTGGAATGATGGAAGGTTGGAAAGATGGAAAGATGGAAAGATGGAATGATGGAAAGATGGAAGGTTGGAATGATGGAATGATGGAACAATGATATCAAGCCGAAACGGCGCTTTCATCTGTCGGAAATTATGCAACGCATTGCGCGACCGGCAAACGGAAGAAAAAGAAACGACACCTGGCTGTCAATGATTTACAACATTCCACTTTTCCAATATTCCATAATTCCAGATGCTATGGG
>SLMC01000010.1 GCA_007133745.1 Kiritimatiellia bacterium | reverse complement strand
TCCAGACGAACCGTCCCGCCGAAAAGCGCGGCGGCCGCCGCCAGGCGCCGACGCGGATGATTCTGCGGCCGAATCCCCGACAAGCGCCATTGATCGCGGGTCAGCCGCAAGGACGCCCATTCCGTCTGACGTTTCCACCACGTATCCCACAGGTCTCGAACAAATCGGCGCGTCGCCGTGTCCCAGTCCGAGCCCGGCCGATCCGGCATCAGGCCGGCCACGCCCAACAACAGCGAGTAGGCGCGCGGCGCGTCTCCATCCGCAATGCTCCGCAAGGTCTTCAGTGGAACCCGCGCCGCCAGTTCGCGAAAGGCCCCTTTGTTGTGCTTATACCCCAAAGCGGCCATCGTCTCCTCGTACAGCGCCTGCGCGTCGCCTTTTTCCTTCATGGCCTCGGCCATGCGCGCCGTTTTGAGACCAAGCCGATACTGGCCGGCGGATGCCAGAAGCCCTTGAACGCGTTCGGGAGGCCAATCGCGCAACAGGGCCGCGCAGGGCCGCGGCGTCTCCGGCACAGCGTATGGATAGGCGGCGACATCAACCGCTTCAAACGAAAACACGGGATTGGCCGCCAGCGCTTTGCGCAAGGGGATGCGGATCGCGCCGGACGGCAGCGACTCGCCTCGGCCCGCCGCCTCTTCATACACGACATGGGCCGCCACGCCGGCATAGGCCCGATTGCCCGCATGCCCGTGCCGGGTCCAGTCGCCCGCGCGCAGATGAACCTCGACATCGCCGCGCAACATGCGCCGATCGGAACCGACCCGCAACACGGCATCGAGAAAATCGGGGCCCGCCTCGAGATTCCACTGGCCGGGGTCCAGAACTTCGACACGCTCGCCGGTCGATGTTCGCAACGTTCGGGGCCGCCACGTGGCATCGTACCACACGCATTGAACATGCCGCTCCGTCGGCAAACCCGACCCGTACCCTGCCCGAGCCTCGCGCCAGACGCCATCCGGCCCGTCGGCCGAACCCGGATACCCGGCCGCCATCGGGAAAAATGAAAACGCTTCGGAATTCATGAACCTGCTTCGTTGCCAATTACCGACGAGATTCTCCCCATCCACTGCGCGACAGCATCGGCATCGCGCGCCTCGACCAGAACCCGCAGAACAGGTTCGGTACCCGAATAGCGCGCGAGAATGCGTCCGGCCGCCCCCAACGCGGCCTCGCCTTTACTCAAAACATCCGTCAATTCCGGCCAACGTTCGATGGGCCTGCGCTCGCGGACCGGGAAACTCGCAAGCTGCTGCGGATATTCGGTCATGCAATCGGCCAACTCGCCGAGCGGCACACCGCGTCGCTTCATGAGACTCGCCACGTGCAACGCGCCCAGAATGCCGTCGCCGGCCGTAGCGCAATCGAGGAAGATCAAATGCCCGGACTGTTCGCCGCCCAGCACGCAACCGTCCTTGCGCATGCGTTCAATAACATGGCGATCGCCTACGGCTGTCGCCTCAACGCGAATGCCCTGGCCAACCATGGCCTCGTGCAAACCCAGATTGCTCATAACCGTCACAACCAGCGTATCGCGGGTCAAACAGCCTCGCGCCTTGTAGTCCAGCGCGCACATGCCCAGCACGCGGTCGCCATGCACAACCCGGCCGGTCGCATCGGAAAAAACTACGCGATCCGCATCGCCGTCCAACGAAAAACCGAAATCGGCCCCGCACGCTACGACATGCTTCGCTACGGTTTCCGGATGCAGCGCCCCGCAGCCGTTGTTGATGTTGGTGCCATCCGGCTCGGCATGAATTTTAACGACATCGGCGCCCAGTTCCTTGAATATCCACGGCGCGATCTGATAGGCTGCGCCATTGGCGCAATCGATCACGATTTTCAGACCCGCCAGACTCGGATTGCCGATCGCCGATTTGGCAAACTGAATGTAGCGGCCCCGAGCATCGTCAATTCGATAGGCCTTGCCGATCCGATCGCTGCGAATATGCTCGCTTTTCAAATCGCCCTCCGCGATACGCTTCTCCAGACGATGTTCGGCGGCATCGCTCAGCTTGAAGCCGTCAGGCCCGAATATCTTGATGCCGTTGTCGTCGGAGGGATTATGCGAAGCCGTAAGCATGATCCCGACATCGGCATTCATCGAGCGTGTCAGCAGAGCGACCGCCGGCGTCGGCAGCGGACCCACCAGAAAAACATCCATGCCCATGGCGACCAAACCGCTGGTCAGCGCCGTTTCGAGCATGTATCCCGACAGGCGCGTGTCCTTTCCGATCAGAGCCCGCCGGGTTCCGCGCCCCTGGGCATCGCATTCCAACGCGATGGCCTTTCCCAGCATCAAGGCCAGTTCGGACGTGACCGGGTGACAATTCGCGCGCCCGCGTATGCCATCCGTTCCAAACAATGTCTCCGTCAAAGCCATGCCCTATCGTTTCCCTTCATCGCCCATAATGTTGTTTCGGCATCGCGAGCGTGTTCCGCCCATGTCTGGTCGAAATCTTCTTGTTTCCCAGGCTGAAAGCCTGACGCAGCAAAGCCCCTTTGGGGTTGCCATAAATAATCCTTTAACCGGAAAACACTCTAGTTGGAGAGCGGGCGGATTGTCAATACGGAACCATCGTCGCGCAGCAATTCTAATTATGGAGGCACCACCGTCCCTGACGCTCCACTTCCGTCCTCGGAACGGCGGACGAGAACGGCG
>SLMC01000063.1 GCA_007133745.1 Kiritimatiellia bacterium | reverse complement strand
TTGTACGTGGCGGCGTCCGGCGCGACAAAGGAAGCCAGCGCCGACTCGTCGGCCAAGGGATGATGGACAATGGTCCCGACAAACCCGTACTGGGTCGTGCGCCACACGCAACCCCAGGCGTCCACATAGTCCTTCTCAGGCGTTTCCTTCTTGCCCCAGGGCCGCGCGGCAATGGTTTTCCAGTCGCCCTTGCGGTACGCGGGCCATGTCAGCGGATGCGAAAGAACGACTTTTTCCAGTTCCTCGCCGAAACGCAGCCAGTTGGCCTTGTGGATGAAAATCTCATAGGGAATCCGTTCGGGACTCCCGAACAGAGCCGCCCGTTTCCAGTTTTCGTATGGCGTCATGCCCGCCCCCCTCTCGTTATTCAAACGACAAGCGCTTTTCTACTTAGGTCCTGTTGCGGAAAGCCCGAATCTTGCAACACGCCTTACGGCGTTAACTACAAGCGTTCGTAGTCAAGCCCGTAAGGGCTGTGCTTTCGGGCGGAGTTACGTCCAAACGGCCCTTCCCGTAACAGAAACTACTTATGCAGTTCCAGCAAGGAACCATAGGCTGTTTCCGAAACGGCGGCGATGCGAACCCCTTCGATGCGCAAAGTCATTTTGTTCAGCAAATCAATATGCCAACGTTCCGAATCAAAGAACGCAGTCCCGAAACTATTCTTCCCGCGCGCGGCGCAACTTGAACGTGCGGATTTCGAACGGAGCCAGGGCCAGGGAGATTCCGTCGCCCTTGATCTTCCGCTGGCGACGGTCGGTCCATTCCATCAGGTCGGTTTCCGTCAGGGTCCCGCCTGGCTCAGCGAACAGGCGGCAGACCGAGCCACGCCCGTCGGTTTCAACGAGGCGCAAGACGAGCGCGTCTTCCTTTTCGGCTTTCTTGACAACCTCCAATGACACGCCCCGCCCTTCGATGCGGCAGGGCGGCGCGGCGCTTTCGCTGGCCGCCAGGCCTTCGAAACGCAGCGCCGGCACATTGAGACAAGCCGCTTCCGCCATGACGGACGAGCGGATCAGGTCGCCGACATGCGGCAGCAGCGCGTAGACGAATTCATGCTCGCCCTGGTCCGCGTCCGGATCGGGCTGCGTCGTGGCGCGCAGCAGGTTCAAGTCCAGCACGTTGTCATGGACCTTGTACCCGTACTTGCAGTCGTTCAGCAACGCCACGCCGTAGTCGCGGTCGGACAGATCCGCATAGCGATGGGCGGTCACTTCGAATTTGGCCTGTTCCCAGGATGTGTTCCTGTGCGTCGGCCGCGTCGCGTATCCGTACTGGATATCCGCGCTGAACGTGTCGGTGCGAACCGCCACGGGAAAGGCGACGCGCAGCATGCGATGCCGCTCGCGCCACTGAACACGCGTGCGGAATTCGAGGAGCTTGCCGGCGGCCGCCAGGAATATCTCCTGTTCGATTTCCGACTGGCCGACGCTCAGCCGGAAACGCAGTCCCTGCCGAACGGGTCCGCCCGGCAACCGTTCCGCCTTCACCGCGCGCGCCGTGGCCAGACGCTGGTTCTCATAGAAGAAATCGATATCCCAGGCATCCCAGTTGTTGGGCCGATCCTCGTACAGGCTCAGCACGTTGCCCTGTTGGCCCGCCGCGAGAACCTCCCGTTGCGCCTCCTTGTCGAACGCGCGTTCCAAAACGCCATCCGTTGAAAATTCGAAGCGGATCAGACTGTTTTCCAGAACCAGCCCCTGTTCCCGGCGCGCTTTTCGCGCCCGGCCCCGCCGGTGCAAAGTCACGGCGCCATGCGCCGGCACCGTCGGCGCCGCCACCGCCCGCCCGTTTTCCATTTGCACGGGTACGGCCTCGCCTTGATCCGTCACCGCGCCGGCGTCGCCCCAGTCGGCCGGCAGCTCGACCGGCCGCCGCCATTCGCACGACAATGCATTGACCAGCGTCACGGAATCCGCTTTGCGTTTGAACAGGGCTCGGCCGGCCTTTTCAATCAGACGATCGCACTCGGCCAGTCCGTCGCGATAGTCGCGCTCGGCCTCTTCGTACACCTTGGCAATGCTGGAGCCGGGCAGGATGTCGTGAAACTGGTTCACCAGCAGTTTTTTCCAGAGCCGATCCAGCGCCGCCTGCGGATAGCGGGCCAGCGGCAGAGCGGACCACAGCCATTCGACCTGGCGCAGACGGTTTTCCAGCAGGCGGTTGCCCCGCTTCACGCGCGCCTGCGTGGTCAGGGTTCCGCGATGCAGCTCGAGATACAGTTCGCCGCTCCACACCGGCAGTTCGTCGCGTTGGCGCGACAGCCGGTCGAGATAGCGGGCGGCCGGTCCGAAAGAGACGCGCGGGGCTCCTTCGAGATTCCGCTGGCGCAGTCCGAACTCGATATGCTCGTCGGTCGGGCCGCCGCCGCCATCGCCGATCCCGAACAGGCTCAGATACCCGTCCATGAAACCGCGTTCGGCGAAATTCTTTTCGGCCGCGGCGAAGGTCTGGGGCGTGAGCCGGCTGTTGTAGGTGTCCTCGGGCGGGAAATGGGTTAGAACTTCGGATCCGTCCAGACCGCGCCAGCGAAAGGTCGTATGCGGGAAGCGGTTGAACTGGCTCCAGGAAATCTTCTGCGTCACGAACGTGTCGCAGCCCGCTTTTCTCATGATCTGCGGCAGCGCCGCCGAATAGCCGAACACGTCCGGCAGCCACAGGTT
>SLMC01000041.1 GCA_007133745.1 Kiritimatiellia bacterium | reverse complement strand
GTAATCGATGCCTGAAAAAATCTATAGCGTGGGCGAGTTGACGCAACGCATCAAAAACGCCCTGGAAAGCAAGATCGGTTCGGTCTGGCTCGAGGGCGAATTGTCCAATGTCAGCCGCCCGTCGTCTGGCCATTGCTACTTCACGGTCAAGGACGAAACGGCCCAAATTTCCGCCGTGCTCTTTCGCGGCGCGCGCCGACAGGTACGTTTCGAACCGGTCGACGGCTTGCGTGTTCGGTGTCTGGGCGACATGACGGTGTACGAACGGCAAGGGCGCTATCAAATCATCGTGCGGCAGATGGACGAGGTCGGCCAGGGCGCGCTTCAGGCCCGTTTCGAGGCGCTGAAAGAGAAACTGCTCAAGGAAGGCCTGTTCGATCAGGCCCGAAAAAAGCCGTTGCCGCTGCTGCCCTTGCGGGTGGGCATTGCGACCTCGTCCACCGGCGCGGCTATTCGAGATATCCTGAACGTGACCGGGCGGCGTTTCCCCAATCTGCATGTTGTGCTGGCGCCTGTCAAGGTCCAGGGCGAAGGCGCCGCCGCCGAAATAGCCGAGGCGATCGATCGGCTCAATGCCTGGCCGGGTGGCTTGGATGCGCTGATTGTCGGACGCGGCGGCGGCAGCCTCGAGGATTTGCAGGCGTTCAACGAGGAGCCCGTCGCCCGTGCCATTGCTCGCTCCCGGTTGCCGGTCATTTCGGCTGTGGGCCACGAAATCGATTTCACCATCAGCGATTTCGTTGCCGATCTGCGTGCGCCCACGCCCTCGGCCGCCGCCGAGCTGGTCATCGGGCGCAAAGAAGATTTCGAGACCCTGCTGCGCGATACGGATCGGCGTCTTGCGCACGCCGGTCGCGAATGGATGAGCGCGATTCGGCACCGATTCGTCCAGGCCCGGGACAGCTACGTGTTTCGCGAACCGGCCCACGGTGTTCGACAAGGCGCGCAACGGCTGGACACCGCGGAAATGCGCATGCGCAACGCCTTGCTCGCGCACAGCCAGGCACTCGCCCGGTCGGTGGACGATTGGGTCGCGCGCCTGCGGCATCCGCTCCAATTGCGCCGGGAATCGGCTCGGGAACGCATCTGTCGGCTGGACAGCCAGTTGCGGGCGTTCAATCCGCTCGCGGTCCTGAACCGGGGCTATAGCTTGGCCACCGACGCTCAAGGCCGCATTCTCAAGAATGTCGACTGCTTGCGAATCGGCGACGAGGTCCGCGTGCAATTGGCCAAAGGCGCCTTCCACGCCGCTGTGCAACGAACGGAATGAACCGAAGACAGGAGAGACACCATGGCAGAACGAAAAACCGACAAGCAGAAAGGCGATACGGAAAATTTCGAAGCGGCTCTGGAGCGCTTGGAAAACATAGTTCGCGAGATGGAGGGCGGCGCGCTGGGGCTGGAAACAATGATCGAGCGCTTCGAAGAAGGGCGCAAACTGATCGGGTTCTGTTCGAAAAAACTGAACGAGGTCGAGCGTCGCATCGACGTTTTGGTGAAGCAGGGCGACACCCTCTCCACGGAACCGTTCGAGCCCGAGCCCGACGACGCTCTGAAGCCGGAAGGCGAAGCCTGTCCGTTTTAGATGGTTCCGTCGACAAGGGCGTTTTGCCCGATTTGAACAGAAGGCAACTATGCCGGGATTGCTGAGACATTTAACAGAGGACGATCCGCTGGACGCGCCGCGTACGCAGATGTTGCTGATCGGAGGAGAAGCTTACGCCAATGCGGCCGCCAAATTTTGGCCTGGCCTGATCGATGAACTGGACGAGTTTTTTCCGGCCTGTACGCTGATCGAGTTGTCCGCCCCGTCGTCCGGAAAACTGGAGCCGGACCTGCTTTTCCCCGAAAAAGCGTTGCAACGACACTTGGACGCCATGGACCATGCGGATACAGCGGACACATGGAGAGAGGCTCTGGCCGAACTGGATTTGCTCGGGCCGCCCGGTCCGGTCCACGCAAGGCTGTTCAGGGGCAAGGAAGAAATGCTTGTTCGATCGCTACCCCTGGAAAGCGTCGATACGGAAACGTTTGCTTATCTGCTGGCCTGGCAGTTCAAGTGGGCCGGCATTCCGAGCGGCCGCTGGAACGATACCCGGCTCAGCGGCGTCGTTATCGGGAAGGATCCGGTGCGCCGCCGCGTGTATCGCATGACCTTCAGTCTGGCCGGCACCCCGCTTCCCGAAGGCTTGGTCAGCCGAGCCCTGTCCATCGTGCCCAGCGTTAAGGGATTATTTCCCCGTTGACAAGGAACCCGGTCCGGCGCTAGTGTCTTGGTATGACTTTTGACGATCGGATTAAACTTTTGATGGGTGTAGGCCTGGCGGGATGCGTTGCAGTCGGTCTTTCGTGCGCCGAGCATTCGGTCCAATCGCACGAGGAACGCCTGCGGGAGGATTCGCCTCTCGCACAGGAGGGGTCTGCCATGCCGAAAGAGGACGACATCTGGATTCAGCGCCGGGACGCCATGGTTCGGCTTATCCGTCAACGCGATATTCGCGACGAACGCGTACTGGCCGCCATGACCGCAGTGCGTCGGCACCGCTATATCCCCGAACCGTTCCGGGACGCACGGGCGTACGGCGATCACCCGATGCCGATCGGGCACGGCCAAACCATTTCGCAACCCTATATCGTCGCCTACATGACCGATATCCTGAACGTGCG
>SLMC01000395.1 GCA_007133745.1 Kiritimatiellia bacterium | reverse complement strand
CAAGACCCACCTTGATTTTTATGTTTCTGTGGTGGGGGGCGATATTACGGATTTGGAATTACCGTCATGGAATGAAGAATAGGTACTTTATTTCTTCTTGCCCTTGGCACCTTTGGCGCCCTTGCGCGCGGCCTTCTTGAGCATTTTCTTCAGCTCAGCCTCGGTCAGCTGGACCACCTTTGCATCAGCAGAAGGACGCTCGATGTCGGCAGGAGGCTCAGCAGGATGCGATGCCTCGAAAATCGACCCCTGGTTCAGGTCGTCCACTTGCTGGTCAACTTGCCGCTGTGCGGCGGCCCTGGCAGCGACAGCCAATTCGTCCGGTGATGTGGCGCGACGAATAAATGTCAAAGAGGCGGCCTTGGGTGCTTTCCCGTTCTCGAGGCGCACGGATGGGTTCTCGGTGTCCCCGGCGGCCCCGTTTTTGACAAGTTCCGCCTTGTTCTTGTAGATGACCGAGTCACCTTTCAGGATCTGTTCCCCTGAGTTGTAGAAGTAGGCCTTGGTCGTCATGGCCCCGGTTGGAGTCTTTCTTGGTCGGGTGGCGTCACGTTTGTCCGCCGCGACGCGTTGAGGCATGCCGCGATGCACACCATCCTGATCGTTGTTGTCGTTGTTGTCGTTCACCATAGCCCCTTGTATGTTCTGTTGTTTTTGGGAAATCCAGCCAGCGCGCGCACCTCATCACCAAAAACCGGATTTCCGGATTTTCTCTGGATTTTCTTGTCTTTTCAGATTTTTGGTGAAAGAGGAGGGCGGCGCCGACAATGGCGTTATTTTTAAGCTTACTATGGAGGGGCACGCAAACAAGAAGACTGTGGAGACCGTCGCCAAGATCTGGCGCTCTTTGGCAAAGAAGAGCCGCGCCGACCTTTTTGCGACCTTGAGCAAGCTCTCAGACGAGGTGATGGCCCAGCTGTTGGAAGAGCTACCTGTAGAGTGGATCGAGCACGCCGACGCGATCGAAGCCGCGGAGAGGAAGGAAAAGCTGGTGGAGCAGAAAAAAGAGAGGCAAGAGCGGAAAGAGCAGCGCAAGTTAGAGAAGGAGGCCGCTGACGAAGAAGCGAAAAGGAAGCAGGAAGAAGCTATCCTTGATGCGAAGAAGCAATCCAACGAGAGCAACTTGAGATTTGTTTTATTCTACGCGCGCATCAAGCAATCGATGGTGGAGGCCAGGGATCACGGTGTACTACAGAAACAAATGCTAGGAAGTGAATCTGGATCGCTCTCGGACGCATTTCACCAACTACAGAGGGGTGACGATGACCAGGAGCTTGTGGCAGTCAAGCAGTACATCGGCCAGGCATTATTGGCCCGGAAAGGACTGAACTCATTTTCATTGGTGCAAGTGAGTTTGATTGGAAAGCGGTTTCACGAAGTTTTCCAGTATCATCAGGAGAACAAGGACTCGGACCGATTTGACCGCAAAAATTGGACCAACTATGATGCGTACTTGAGCATCATCGCACCTGGTGTATCTATACGCCAAGAGAGGAACTACAGGCGCACCTATGAACTGAGCAAAATATTTCCCTGTATTTTGCTTGTTTCTGATTGTTCCGTCAACGAATTTTGGCTACACTTACGCAAGTTCCGCGATCTTCTGGAGCAGGATGACTCTGAAGCTTTGCAATGGCGTTGCCCGAAGCCTAGTGGTGTTGGTGCAAACATTATGCCGTTCAATCGCAAGCTAGAATTTGGCTTGGCAGAACGCGGCTCAGCTCGGAAGTTTGGCGAGCACACCATCTCTGGCCAACCGCAGAACGAAGAAGAATTTGTTGCCGCGAAGGATTCTTTTCTGAACAGCTGGAGACAAGAAGCAACAGAGCCGTTTAGAAAGAAGCAGAGGGCCTACTTTGGTTCCGAAGAGAGAGATGATCCAATGGATCTCGACGATGACGAAGATGAAGAGTATGTGGATATTGAGCATTAAATCAAGGTTGTTTTCTCTTTATACTCATTCCGCATTCCAACGCATTAGCTCGGTCCTGATACTGTCACTCTTGCAAAGGTCCAGCGGCGTCTTGCCAACCGCATAGCCCAAGTAGGTTTGTACTCTGGCATTAATGAGATTTCCATTCTCACCAGCCAAGAGCAACACGAGACGATGATCTTCTTGCCACTGTGCAGCGGCATGGAGAGGAAGATACCCGTGCTTTTCCGGGATACTAATGCTACAGTTGTAGCGTTTGAGAAGCGCAATCATATCCACGACTTTGCTGTCTGGCGGTCCACGACAACATGCGTAAACAAGAGATTGCCATGACGAATTTAAGACACGAATCGTCTTTGGGAAATCTGGGTGATCCTTGAACTTGGCCTCAATTGCAAGGAGGAAATCAAGTTCGTGCCGCTCACATACAATATGCAACAGAGAATTTGCATAAACAGATCCGCCCCTACGCCCACGTTCCACCAAGTAGCAAGTCAGATCATCGATTAAGAGAGAATCGACAAACTCAGTAAATTTGCCACCATTGCACGCCTCGTTCAGCTGCTCTAACATGATCGCTGGATTCCGACCTTCTGTCAAAAGGGTTCCTTGCAATATCACTGGGGCTTCGTAGACGTGTTGGCTTTTTTCAAAGCAAGACACAAACGTGATGATTCCATCCAAAAAATGACTTTGAGAGAAAGGGAGTTTGAGGGCCCGGAGTTTGTGCCCTTAAT
>SLMC01000134.1 GCA_007133745.1 Kiritimatiellia bacterium | reverse complement strand
TCCGCGAACATCCGGGGTCAGCCCTTTAAAATACACTTAACGGCATCGGCTTCCGCAGCAGACAAACTAATTGCCCCATAGCGTGGAAATAGGGGCCGCCCAGGAAAATTAGGGGTCAGTCCCCGGATTATGGCATTAACAAATCAGTCCGAACATATCGTCACTTGGCCTTTTCCATCATTCTCTTCCTTTGGCAAGAGTGGCGATCTGGGAATCTCGTGCATTCGACACGACAATTATCTGCCCAGCAAAAGTTTACGCTCATTCTTTATGGTCGGTTTGGCCTTTAGAGTAAAAAAACTACGCCTGTTTTTGGCTGTAACGCAAGAGGAAAATTAGGGGTCCCCGGATTATGGTATTAAGGGAAACGTGGGTCTGTGTCCCGGCATGCGACATTTGCCGCTTTCTTCATTCCTTCATGGTACACTCTCTCCGCTGCGAATTCAGGTTTCAGGTTTCATCCCTCAGCCCTTCTTTTTCATGCTCTTCGTGGTTCAATCTTTTTTGCGCCTCTTGCGCTTTTTTGCGGCTTCATCCTTCCGGATTCATCCTTCTCTGAAACATCCGGGGTCAGCCCTTTAAAATAAACTTAACTGCATCGGCTGTGCTGGGGAAATCATTTTGGTCGGTCCGAACAAATTGTCATTTCCCCTTCATCATTCCGCATTCAGCGTTCATCATTCCGCCTTCATCGTTCTCTTCGAGCTTCGCCGGGACAAGCTCGGCGGCAGAGGCCTGCCGCCCTCCAGGTTCCGGGTCCGGCGGCAGCGGCCTGCCGCCCTCCAGTTTTGGTGTTTTGCGTGGTGAAAAGCGTTTGTGTGGACGTTGGCGTATCCTGCATCAAGGGCCGCGCAGGCGCTTATCCGGCTACAGACAAGCTGTTCACGTTGTATTTTTCGAATATGGAGTCGCTTGTAAGAACGGTCAGCTTATGGTTAATGGCTGTTGATATGATTAGGCGATCGAACGGGTCTTTGTGATGAAGAGGGAGTTCGGACGAAAGAAAAATGTCGTCCTGACTCAGTGGCAGGGAAACAATGCCCCAGGCCACAATCTGTTCGTGTATCCATCGGCGCGGGGCATCGGGTAGCGTCAGCTTGCCGGATGCATGCTTGACGGCCATCTCAAAGATAGACGCATCGCTTAAAAACAGATCTCTGGCTTTGTTGATTGTTTCGCCAGCGTTGGCGGCGTATTTCTCGGGTTCCGAGCAAAGCCAAATGAAGGCGCAGGTGTCAAGCAACAGGTCCATTACAAGCCCCATTCCGCAAGGTCGGAATCCGTCAACGCCCGGAACGCATCCGGGGCCGCTTCTATCTTGCCGGATGTTTTTGTTCCAAATGGCGGTCGCTTGATTTGAGCGCCTCGCAACAGTGTAATCAACACGTGCGCGCGAGGCGGGAGCCGAGTTGCGTCGTATCCCTTGATCACGCCGTTCTCGATATCAGCCTCAATTGTCGGATACATTCCCACCTCCATCTTATACGCAGGTTTTCGGCAACCCCGTGTCAAGTCCCGTCGTTCTATAGCCTTTTGGTAACATCGGGGTCACGTCCCGACATGCGACATTTGACGGGTTTCTGCTTTCCTGCTCTTTCATTTCGCTCGTTCCGTGTACCACTCGATCGTTTGTTTCAGCCCTGTTTCGAAGGATGTGGCGCTTTCGAATCCGAAGGCTTCTCTGGCGAGGGTTGTGTCGAGCTTGCGGCGCGGCTGGCCGTTGGGCTTGGTTGCGTCCCAGCGAATCTCGCCGCCAAAGCCGGTGAGACGGGCGATCGTCTCCGCAAGGTCTTTGATGGATATCTCGAAGGCGCTGCCGATGTTGACCGGCTCGCTGCTGTCGTAGCGCTCGGCGGCCAGCAGTATGCCCTCGGCGGCATCCGGCGCATACAGGAACTCGCGCGTCGCCGAGCCGTCGCCCCAGACCTCGATGAAGGCGGCGCCGTTGTCGCGCGCTTCCACGCATTTCCTGATCAAGGCCGGGATGACATGCGAGCTGGCCGGATCGAAATTGTCGCGCGGGCCATACAGATTGACCGGCAGCAAATAGATGGAGTTATAGCCGTATTCCTGACGATAGGCCTGCGATTGCACAAGCAGCATCTTCTTGGCCAGCCCGTAAGGCGCATTGGTCTCTTCGGGATAGCCCTTCCAAAGATCGGCTTCCTTGAACGGAACCGGCGTATGCTTGGGATAGGCGCAAACCGTGCCGACCAGAACGGTTTTGGGAACCTGGGCCTGGCAACACTCGTGCAGCAGCTGCACGCCCATCATCAGATTGTCGTAGAAAAAACTGCCCGGATGCTCGCGGTTGGCGCCGATCCCGCCGACTCTGGCCGCCAGATGTATGACCAGATCGGGCCGGGTGTCGGCCAGCATGCGCCGGATGGCGCCGACCTCGCGCAAGTCGCAGTCGGCGCTGCGCGGCGCAAAGGCATGCTCCACTCCGCGCGTCCGCAAGCCCTCCATGACAAACGAACCCAGAAACCCGGCTCCACCCGTCACGGCCACTCGTTTGCCTTGCCAAAAACTCATCCGCTCGTTCCTTGCTGTTCAGAGCTTCTTTCCGTTCGCGGTTCAATCGCGCGCACCGGGCTTGGCTCGCCGTCTTGTCCCGCCGTAGCTTCTTTGCGAAGGCGGCTCGCGCTGTGTTTTGGAGTGCGGCGACCTGGCGCCGCTCTCTCTTCGG
>SLMC01000237.1 GCA_007133745.1 Kiritimatiellia bacterium | reverse complement strand
TGGCGGCTTGGGGCTGCGCGACATCCGCCGATAGGGCGCCCCGCTTGATTTTCCCGCCATCCGATTCTTCGCCGCCCTTGCCGAGCATTGCCGCCACCGCCCAGTCTTGCGTGGCGTTTCATCCGGGCAGCGGGGGCGCCGCCAAGCGATGGCCGCTGAACAATTTCATCGATTTGGCGCGCAGGTTGCGGGCTGCTTGGACGCCGATCTTTCTGTTCGGAGAAGCGGACGAGGAATGCAGGTTCTCATTCATGGAACGGGCCGGCTCGGAGTTTTCCGTTGTGGACGGCCTGTCGCTATACAATGTTGCCTTGCGGGTGCAAAACTGCAGCGGCTATGTCGGCAACGATTCCGGCGTTACGCACCTGGCGGCCGCGCTCGGCATACCGACGGTGGCGCTGTTCGGCCCGTCCGATCCGGCGGTTTGGGGGCCGCGCAACCCGAACGCCCGCATCCTCGCGGCGCAGCCCGCGACAACGGCCGGCCTGGCCCGCATCGCGCCCGAATGTGTGGAACGCGTTTGCAGGAAAATTTTCGGGGAAAATCAACGTTTGGGCGGAAAACATAACGAATCGCAAGATCAAGGACTTGATTTCCCCGAAAAGCAAACAAGTCCGCCATTCTGGCCGTGATCGCCGCCGAAAGAAAGTTGAAAAAACTGTTGACAAAAACTGTTTATTTCGGGCGCGACGGCAAAACGCTTGTGATGCTGCTGGGAGGGGGCGACAAGCGACGGCAAGCCGCCGATATTGCCGCCGCCGTCAAACGCTGGCGACGCTACAAGGAAAGGAAAAACAAAACCTGTCCAAGGGAAATTGAACTGGCGTTTTCCTGAAAATAATGAAAGGGTTTACGTGTTTCTGTCCCCGGAAAGGCGTTATGGCGAAGCAACGGACAAAACCGGATTGGCTCAAGGTGCGCATCGGGCATGGCCCGCGCTATGTTCGCACGGCCGCTTTGGTGAAGGACCTTCATTTGCATACGGTCTGCGAAGAGGCGCAATGTCCCAACCAGGGCGCCTGCTGGGAGCATGGCCGGGCGACCGTGATGATTCTGGGCGACGCCTGTACGCGCGGGTGCCGGTTTTGCGCCGTGCGCTCCGAACAACCGGCCGCGTGCGATGCCGACGAGCCGCGGCGCGTGGCCGATGCGGCGGCACGCATGGGTTTGCAAGACATTGTCGTGACCTCCGTGACACGCGACGATTTGCCGGACGGCGGCGCGGGGCTGTGGGCCGAAACGATTCGTTGCGTGCGGAGCCGAGTCCCGGACATCGCGATCGAGACGCTGATCCCCGATTTCGGCGGATCCGAATTGGCGCTCGAACAGGTTGCGCAAGCGGATCCCGCAGTGTTCGGCCACAACATGGAAACGGTGGCCGGTTTCTATTCGCGTGTGAGACCGGGCGCGGATTACGAGCGGTCGCTTGGCATTCTGGCCTGGGGGCGCCGACGCGGCCTGATCGTCAAAACGGGCGTTATGGCCGGGCTCGGCGAAACGTTCGGCGAGATGGCGGCGCTGATCGGCGCCATCGCGCAGACCGGCTGCGACATCCTGTATATCGGCCAGTATTTGCAGCCGTCGCGGAGCCATTGGCCGGTCGCGCGCTATGTCGAGCCGGCGGAATTCGATCGCTATCGCGATATCGGTCGGCGCGGAGGCATCAAGGTGGTCGTATCGGCTCCGCTTGTGCGCAGTTCGTATTATACTGAAGAACAGGCGGCCTATGTGGCCGGGAAGCGGGGAAAGGTATGAAAAGAATCGATATGGAAGCTTTTGCGAAAATGGCGGCATCGTTGCGGCGGCCCCATCATGAGGGCTACTATGCGATGTATTCGAGCGTGCTGGGCGGGATCACGACCGAGCCGGCGCTGATGACGCTGCCGCTCGACGATCACATGGCGCATCGGGGCGATGCGGTGTTCGAGGCGATGAAATTCGTGGAGGGCGGCATCTACAATCTGCGCGCCCATTTGGAGCGGCTCCAGCGTTCGGCGCATGCCATCGCACTTGCGTTGCCGGTTTCCCTGGAGGAGATGGAATCGATTATTGTCGAAACCGCGCGCGCGGGCGGTCGGCGCGCAGGCTATGTGCGGCTCTATGTTTCGCGCGGGCCCGGCGGATTCGATGCCAACCCCTACGCCGTGTGCGGATCTCAGCTCTACGTGGCGATTACATCCAAGCCGGACTCGTTCATGGAGAAACGGCCCGAAGGCGCCGTGCTCGGCGTCAGTTCCATTCCGCCCAAGGCGCCCTTCTATGCGCGCGTCAAAAGCTGCAATTATCTTCCGAACGCGCTTATGAAGAAGGAAGCCGTCGACAAGGGGCTCGACATGGTGGTCGCGTTCGACGAGCACGGCTTCATGCGGGAAGGCTCCACGGAAAACATCGGCGTGACGACCGCCGACGGCGTCCTCGTGTTCCCGGATCCCGACCGCATGCTGCGGGGGACCACCATGATGCGCGTCATGGAGCTGGCCCGAACGCTGGTGGCGGATGGAACGCTGACGGACATCGCGTTTCGCGACATGATGCTCGAGGAAATCGGCACGGCGCGCGAGATGCTGATTGTCGGGACCACGTGGGACGTGAGCATGGCGCGTCAGTTCGAAGGCCGAGCGGTGGGCGACGGCAAGCCCGGCCCGGTTTACACGAAGCTGCGCGCCCTGTTGCTGGACGATATTTTGAGCAACGCGGCCTTGCGG
>SLMC01000018.1 GCA_007133745.1 Kiritimatiellia bacterium | reverse complement strand
CGGCCGGCTGATCGGTCGCCTGGAACTGCCCGATCTGCTCTTGCATCGGGAACATCCGCTGGTCGAGAACGGGCCCGAAGCGTTCCCGGTCGCGCATGACGGCGACCGGCTCGTGGTCACGGACGGTTGGTACTATATCATGCTGGACGCCGGCCAGATGCGTGTGGTCTGGAAACGGCTGATCGACAATAACGACATGACCAGCATGCCGCCGATGCGCTTCGAGCTGGACGGCGACTATTTGGCCGTGCTCAAGAAGGACTACGACGTGAACGCGATCTACATGCTGTCGAGCCGGACCGGCGAAGTCTTGTGGCGCACCGACCCCAAGGACCGTAGCACGCCCCGCCCGATCCACTCGATGCGGATACGCGACGGCAAGCTCTACGGGATTCGGCCGCATGCCGGACAGGGCTTCTACGTGGTCGGGCTGGACGCTAAGACGGGCAAGGACCTGTTCAAGCCCAACGAACAGACAGGATACGGCGGCCGGCCGGATGTGATTTTGTGGCCGGCGTTGCACGGCACGACGGGGCTGGTCCAAATTAGGGACCGTCAGGATTTCGAACTGAAGGCCTTCGATCTGGCCGACGGCAAACTGCGCCATACCCTCAAGCTCAAGTCGGCGGGCGATTTCGGCGAGCACGGTCGCGCCTCGGCCGCCGCCCATAACGGGCGTATGGCTCTGCACGGCGGGAACGACCTGATTCTGGCAACACCGAAATGACAGGGATGCTTTGTCGGATGGGTCGGACAAGTCCGACAGGTCCGACCTGTCCGACTAAAACAAAGGAAAGGGAAACAGCGATGAAAAATGTACCGTGGAAAAATACGCTTGTTCAGTTGCCGGTCATGCTGGCGTTGTTGCTGGCGGCGACCGGGTGCCTGCAACTGGAACTGGCCATCGAGATGCATGAAAAGGACGCTGGCGCGACGATCACCGAGCGGCTCCGCTTTTCCGAATTGCTGCTTGATTTGGACCGCGCATCCGGCCTTGCGCGCCATCTTGGCCGAGCGGGAGCGCAAGCGCGCATGAAGCAGATGGGCCAGGGCATGGAATTGGTCAGCCATGACCAGAAGAAGCTCCAGGACGGCAGTCGTGAAAGCGTGTCGGTATATCGCATTCCCGATATCGACGACTTGCGCCTGCCGAACCCTTTTGTGCAGGACAATCCGCCCGCACCCATGTTGCGGTTCCGTTTCAATCCCGTGTATAAACGCGTGCACAGTCGCGATCGCGTCGGCGATATTCACCTGAGCATGGTACGGGCCGGAACAACGGGCTCGGCAGAGCCTGACGATGCCGGCGTCATTCCCGCCGAAACACCGCTCGACCTGCAGTTGTATCGCGATTTGCAGCCCGTGTTCGCCAATCTGATGAGCGATTTCGAGGTCAAAGTCACCCTGATGATTCCCAATCAGCCCGGTGGACGCGGTCGGCAGTCTGGCGACCGAACGATTACGCTTCTGCATTTCAACGACAAGCATATGGATCGGCACGCCGAATTGTTCTTGCATAACGAGGAAGCCATGCTCGCTATGCTCCAGTTCAATCTGAACGACGCCCCGATCACGGATCATACGAAGGAATTTATTCGCAATCGGCAGGTTCCCGTTCATCGCGGCCGTTCCAACTGGCAGTCAACCTCCTTTGTCATTCGTCCTACGACACACCTGTACGGTAAATATTTCGCCGGTCGTCCGAAATCGGAAGGCGGCGACCAGTAAGGATGCACCATAGAAGAGACCTACTCCTACACGCGAAGCTCAAAAGAATTGAACAGAAGGCAACGAAGGGAACGAAGAGGGGGGGGAGAGCGCGGAACGTAGATCGTGGATCGTGTGTTCGTGGAGCAGCCGAAGGCGCGTTTTCGATCGGGGGTGTGCGAGCGCGTGTACGAGTACGGGAAGCGGTCGCGGGAATAAGGTCGGCGAGATATGGCCTTGCAGTCCTTGATGTCCCTGCCGTCTTTAACGCCTGTCACGCCAGCGGCGCGCATGTCTGGCGAGGCAACGCTGCCGGGATTGGCGGCCGACAAAGCTTGCGACAAAGTATGCGACAAAGCTAAACTAAACGGGAAAGGAGTCGGGCGATGAGAAGAACAGGCCGACGGATGATGTTGACGGCATGGGTGGCGGTTGCGATGCTGGCAGGAACAGGCGCGCGGGGCGAGGCGGAGCCTGCGGCACGGCCGAGACGGGCCTTTGTGGTCATGCCGAAAGCATGGCTGGAGGCAAACGAGGCCTTGGCGCTGGCGCATCGGCAGACCGGCTTGCGCTATGTCGTGGTGCCAGCCGAATTCGCCGGTGCGGTGGGGCCGTATCGGATCGGACAGCGCGTCCGCGTGGCGCGGCTGGCGCGCGCGGTGGCGGATACGACGGGTACACGGGTACGGTTCGAGGGCGAGACAGCGCTGTTCGAAGCGGACCGGCCTTCCCGCAGCGGCGGATGGTTTCGCAGGGAAGAAGAACCGGCCGATCCGCGCCTAGCCGTGCAGCGGATGGCCGAACGGCCGCAGGCAGACGACATCGCGCGACTGTCCGAGCTGGTCGGAAACGAGAATGCCTCTGTTCGCGCGCATGCGCTGAACGCGCTCTTTAGCATGGAGGGCGACTTCGAATCCGCGCAGTGGCCCGGTCGCGTGTCGGTGTTCAATGTGTTTTACGCGGAGTTGAACCGAGACGCGCTGTACTGGGCCTTGCAGGATGTCTATCCGTCGGG
>SLMC01000243.1 GCA_007133745.1 Kiritimatiellia bacterium | reverse complement strand
TCCAGCTTGTCCGACGGAAAGGGATACACGGTTCGCGCATAATTGCCGTCGCGATCGAAAAGGCGCACATGGTCGAAACCGCGTCCCGTAAACACAAGAATGCCATCCTGCGATGCCGCAAACGCCACCGTGCCGCCCGCCATTTTCCCGGGATGCCAAAACAGGGTGCGCTCGAATTGCGGTTTGAGCCCCAACGACACGCGCACAGTAATAGCGTCTTTATTGTCCACATAGACCCCGGCATCGTCCTTGCCGTCCCAGACGACGGTTTGCGCCTTCGAGTTCCACACGAACGGTTCCGGTGCGTTCATGCCGGGCACGCCACTGGCCAGATGCCGCGCGATGCGCCCATCCGCGTGCTCGATCGCCACGGTGACATCGCACCATGCCTTGGTTTCGAACGTGATCGTCACATCGTCGCCGTCGCGCGTCAGGGTCGGGGTGCGCGCGAACGCGAAAACCTCTTCGCGCTGGGTCTTGAATTCGCGATAGGGATCGTCCTTGACCACCCTTGGCCGACGTCCGCCCGCATCCTCCAGTGTCAGCCCGCGCGGACGCAGGACGCGCATGGCGATGCGGCCGGCCGCAGCCTCGTCCATCGTCAACCTCACCGGGGCAAGATGCTCGACCAGTGCGCGATCCGTCGCGAACTCGACATTCGCCAACGCGCCCAGTTCCCGCAAGGCCTCCGCCACGGGAAGCCCCGGGCTGGTCCAGTTCACCGACACCTTGGCATGCAACGGCGTCGCTGGCTGCGCCCAAGCAGCCATAGCTAGACTAGCGCTGATCCCTGCCGTCGCCAGCCATTGTCTCATTGTGTTGCTCCTTAACACGCCTTCGGGCGCCCCACGAACACACGAACGCAACGAACGCACGCCCCCTGCGTTTCACTTTCCACACTCCACTTCCTACTTGCCACCTCCCGCTCCCGCATCCGGTACATCCTTGAGGGCCGTTTGGCTGTCCGTATGATAGCCAAGCTTGACGCTGGCGATGCGGGCGTTGCCGGGATCGGCAATGAACAGACGCCGATCCGTGTGCGTAGCGACGTAGGGCGCAAAGAAGATCGCCGTCTCGTCGCCGCCGATCGAACGCGGATCGGACGGGCCGCCATCCTTGACCAGCGGCACGCCGTCTTCGACATTGCCGTACTGGCCCACGCGCAGAATCAGATTGCCGGCGCTGTCCAGCACCCCAACGTTGTAGCGGTCGATCTCGGGCGTGAAACTGCGCGCGAAGTAATCGAGCGCAAAGCGCGTGTTCGGACACGAGCAGCCGGACGAATAGTTCTGGCCGCCCCACCCCACACCGCCGTACATCCAATGCGCGTTTTCCGCCCACATGCGTGGAAACTCGACATCCGGCGGACGGTCGGGCAAGGGCTGCAAGGGAATCGGCGCGCCGGACGCGGCCAGCAAACGCCCCTCCCCGGGCGTGAACTTCATGATCGTTCCGGCATGATCGTTGAAATGACGATCGCCGTTGTAGTGGCGCACGGCAGCGCTGAGCAAGTACACGTCGTTGCGATTGTCGATGGCGACCCCATTGATCAACCCGTGCACCCCCTGCACGGCATCCTCGTGCACCATGCGGCCATGCCGGTCGAGAATCTGAACGAGATGAATCGCCCCGCCCAAAATGCGTCCGGCATAGAGCAGCGGCTGATAGGAAGCGCCCTCGTGCACCTGCGCCTCGTGCCGCCTTGTGCCGCGGGAATCGATTGAAGAATGAAAGCGTCCCGCCACGACAATATTGCCGTTGGGCGCCACGTGAAAACCGCCATGATGAAAAGAGCCGCCCCCGTGAAACACCGAGCCGCTGATCACCCGGCTCGAACGCTCGCCGCCGCTGTTGCCGAAATGATGGCGCACGCGTTCCTCGCCATAGTCGAACGGCACCTCGCGCCAGGTATCGGGCTGATAGCGCATCACCATGTTATGCGTGCGCAGATAGACATGCCCGTCGGGATCGAAGGCCATGTCCTCGACGCTGAGCGGAAGCTCGATCATGCGTGTCCGGCCGGTCTCGGGATTGATTTGCAGCGTGCGCTGGGACGCTTTGCCATGGGCGCTGTCGCCTTCCAAAAGATACAGCATCCCGTCCTTGGGATTGACATACAAGCGCTGCCGATTGAAAATGGCGGAATTGACCCGCCGAATGGCATGGGCGGCCTCTTCTAGAAAATCGCCTTTCACCGTCCAGGAATCGCCGTCCTGTTCCAGCAGCATGACCCCTTCGCCAAGACCTGGATTGTTGCGGGTACTGCGATGACCTGCCGGAGACCGGCCCGAGACCCATACCCGCAGCTTGTCGCCGCTGAAATCCATGGCGGCGGCCATGTTGATCTGAGTGGCGAAATGCCGACTCAACAGATGATTTCCGCGCGGATCAGGACGTATATTGATATCCCATGACGCCGTCTCCTTGGCCGCCTTGTCCAAGGAGGAATAGCGCGTCAACGTATAGCTGTTATGGGATGTGGATGGCGTGCTCCGCCGTCCGCACGGCACGGGCAGCGCCCAGGAAAAAACGAATACCTCTCCTGTTTTCGGATGAATGTTGATCCGCGAAGGCTTTTGGGAAGCGATATTCTGAAGATGCTTGCCGTCGGCGGCGAAGACCTGGACCCGGTCGTTGCGGTGATCGGCCACGTACACGCGCCCTTTGGCGTCGGTCGCCACGTCCGCCGGCATGTTGAACTGCCCGTCCTCCTTGCCTGGCCCGGCGCCGC
>SLMC01000341.1 GCA_007133745.1 Kiritimatiellia bacterium | reverse complement strand
CCCCGCCGATGTAAGCGGCGCTAGCGCGCCGCACCCCAAACCGCCAGACGCGCCGCCACCCCCGCCGCAAACCCCGCCGCCCCGCATTGATTTTGTGGCTTGAGGGCGGGGTTCGCAGGCTTTTTGCGAGCTTTTTGCGAGCTTATTGCAACCACTAAGTGGTCGCAAGAAGAGGGTAAAAAGTGGTGGTGCTCTGTTTTTTGAGGGGGGGTCAGCGTTGGGCGGCGTAATCGAGCAGGGCGCCGGGCAGAGCGGCGAGGGTTGGCAGAAGGATATGGGGCGATGGGTCCGGGGCCAGCGCGGAGACGATTGCGGATTCGGTACGATTTACCTGCGCGGTCACCATGCCGGTTTGAATGGCGGCTCGGAAATCGGACTGTTCCGTCGCGCCGACATACACCATGCGCGTTAGAGGCACGTCCAAGGCCAGTTCAGCGAGCATGAGCGAGCCGGCGATGCTGTCGGCGTAGTCCGGCGTGCCGGCGCACAGCACGCAATCGAGCAAGACATCCAGCCTTAACGCAGCCGCCTTGGCCGCATGCACATGAGGCTGGTTGCGGCTGACTACGGCTAAACGGACGCGTCGCGCGCGCAGATAGGCGAGCGCCAGCGCGGCGTCCGGGAACAGGGTCAAGCGGGGCGCATGCGTCCAGAAGACGTGCCGACACCGCATGAGCGCGGCATCGATTTGGCCTGTAAAACATTCGCGGACGGTTTGTTCCATAGCCGACAATCCATCGCCCGTCTCGCTACGGGCCACCATAGCCTCGTACAGTCGCACGCCATAGGTCGTGAACAGATAGTCGGCTACGGCGCGGCATCCGCCCAGCGTGTATTGGCGTCCGGGATACAGCACGTCATCCAGATCGAAAACCACGCCGCCGAACGGCTGTCGCATTGCCGACGTTTCGCCTAATTCCGATTGCGATATCCACATCGTGTGTTTCCTCGGGATGGGCCAGGTTCGGGTTTCAGGTTGACCTCATTGACCTTGTTGACCTTAATGACCGCCCCGGGACAGTCGGGCGGTCCGACAGTTTTCGTTGCCTTCCGTTTAAATGACTGGCAATTCAAAACTTGAAACTGGAGCGGATCGCCTAACAATCGGTCGATTTCTCCTTTCCCCGCGTTCCACGCTCTCCGCTCCACGAACGCACAACACCCGCTCTACGGGCGGCGCGCGGCGCAGGTGCGCAGAATGTTGGCGTAGGCGGCCAGATGCGCGGCAAGCGCGCGAATGCGGCCATTGACGGTTTTCATGAGGATTTCGATCATAACGACTCCTTTGTTGTTGAACCTAACTGGAAACTGGAAACTGGTTACTGCTCACTGCTCACTGCTCACTGGCCACTGGCCACTGGCCACTACCCTAAGCGCCCATTCTGTAAATTATGGTTTCAATCATGCCGTCGATCAAGGTGAACAGCCGCACGGCGGCCTGGTAGGCGCGTTGGGCGGAAACCAGTTCGACGAGTTCCTCGTCGAGGTTGACGCCGGTCTCGGCCTCGATGGCATCGATCAGCATATTGATCACGGCCTTGCCGTCGCCAGCCAACTGCGCGGCCGACTCGACCCGCGCCCCGAGCGAGCCCATGCGACTGCTGAAATATTCGCCAAAGGTCAAGTTGTTCAGCGCGCCAATTTGCGACTGGGCCAAGCCGGCGATTTCCAGCGCTTTGGCGCCGTTGCCCGGGCTGGGCTGACTGGCGGCGGCGATCGCACGCGGATTGTTGTTCATCGGGTTGGCCGCATCGCGAATGAGCGGATTGACCACCATGCGCCCTTCCGCATCAACGGTGAAAAAATCGAGCGTACTGACATTGCCATCCAAATCGAAGGCGTCCGGACTGTTATGAATGGCATTGACGGCATCCATCAGTTCGCCAGCCAGCGTATCCAGCATGGCGCGCATGGAGTCGGCGGTATCCACGACGTTGGTCCATCCGCCCAGCATGCCGCCAGCCACGGTCACTTCGACCCCGTCCACCTCGTAGCGAATCGCCGGCTCGGTCGCGGATGCGATATCGGTGATGACCAGTTCGTTCCGGATTGTGCCGTTATGATTCACGAGCATTTGTCCGTCGAGCCTGACATTGAAATCGGCATCCACGGCTATGTCGAGCTTGTCGCTCAATTCGCGCAGGAGCTGGGTGCGGGTATCGAGCAAGGTGTTGGGCTGAAAATGGGCCAGAGAATAGGAGATGCGATAATTCAGGTCTTCAAGCTGAGTCAGCATGGTGTTGATGGATTCGACTTCGGAAGGGACCAATCCGGCATAGGGCGAGGCGGCCCCCGAAACGATTTGGGTGCGAAAGCTGTCCAAACGGTCGTCCATCGTCATGAACTGGTCGGCGAGCGCGGCGCCGTGTTCGATCAGCACGCTGCGAAACGCGAGCGTATCGGGGTGTACAGCGACATCCTGCCAGGCGTTCCAGAACTGCTGCAAGCCGGTGGCGAGCGTGGCGCCGCCCATGCCGCCGTTCAGCAGCGCTTCCAGTTGACTGAGCCCCTGATGCTGGGCCTCCTGATACCCGGCGAATCCGGTCTGTTCGCGCAAGAGCGCTTCTTTCATGCCGTTATAGGCGCGAATAACGCCCGCAACCGTAACTCCGGAGCCAAGATCGTACTTGCGCATCTCGAGCATGGTGGGCTCGACGGCGGGATTGGTGGCCAGGGCCACCCGTTTGCGGTGATAACCCGGCGTGTTGACGTTGGCGATGTTGTCGCTAAT
>SLMC01000236.1 GCA_007133745.1 Kiritimatiellia bacterium | reverse complement strand
TCGATTGCGAACAATTCAAGCCGCATGTCGCGCGGCTTCGGCCTGCTGTCGTCTATTACATGTATTCCGGCCTGTCCCGGCGCGGCGATGCCAGGGACGGTCGCGATCTGGCCGATTTCATGGCCTGGTGTCGCCAGCAAGGCTGTCTGACCATGGCCGACAGCCATACCTTGTGCGCCGATCCCGGCGCGCTGATCGAAGCGGGCGCATCGGTCGAAGCCTATCGTCTGCTCGATCCGCTGCTGCCGCAGCTCGATGTGTTTTTCTGCTCCTGGGACGAGGCGCGCATGATTCGGAATACGTTGGACGATTTCACGACGTCACCCGCCGACCGCAAAACGAGACCGGACGACTTCCTGGTTTGGCTGGCCGGGCGTTACGGAACGGATCGGCGCGCGCGCCTGTTCGGCGTAACGGTCAAGGATGGCGCCTGGGTTCTGGCCGTGGGACTGGACGGGCAGGCAACGGAACCGCGGCGCATCGTCAGTCCGTTCATGTCGGAAACGGTGACGGATCTGGTCGGGGCAGGCGATTCCTTCCGCGCCGGGTTGATCGGCTATATCGCCCGCCATATCGCCGCGTTCCGGGCCGGCGCGATGGACATCTGCGAAGCTGTGCAAGTTGGCAATCTGATGGCCTCCCGCTTTTTGAGTGCGCCGCTTGCCAACCGCTACGGCGCGGTCATGGACATGAACGCCATGATCGAAACGGTGCGAAGAGGGGCTGGCCAGCTTTGCTGAAAGTGTTCCGGTGTCACGTCCTGATTATGGTATCTCACCTCGTCTCCGTGGCTCGGCGGCAGCGGAAGCCCCGGAAACATCCCGGTTGTGAAAACCGGATTGAGCCATCTTTTTCCTTGCCGTTGGCGGGCGCAGGCTGTACATAATCCGACCATGCGCAATACTTGGACGGAACTCCATCTTGAAACGCTGAAAAGCAATGTGCGATCGCTGCAAGGCGGTTTGGCCGAGCCGACGCAATTGATTTTCGTGGTGAAAGCCAATGCCTACGGGCATGGCGTGGAACCGGTTTGTCGCGCGGCGCAGGAGTGCGGGGTGCGCTGGTTCGCCGTGGCGCATGCGCACGAGGCGTTCGAGCTGCGCTCGTACCTGCCCGAGGCGCGGATACTGGTTTTGGGCGTTCTGCATCCGTCGGACGTGCCGACGGCCATGCGCGAGCGGATTGTGCCGGTTCTGACGAGCGGACGGCACGGCGCGGCGCTGGCCGATGCGGTTCGGCGAACCGGCGGATCGAGCGGGCGGCTGCGTTGCCACGTCAAGCTGGATACCGGCATGGGCCGGCTGGGTCTGCCATGGGAACGGGCGGCCGCTATCATGGCGGAGACCCTGCGGCGTCCCGAGCTGGACATGACGGGCGTCTGCACGCATTTGGCGGCATCGACCGGTCCGGACCCGGCTTTTTCGGAATTGCAGATCGAGCGTTTTCATGCGGCGGTCGCGCGGATTCGCGAAGCGGGGTTCCCGGTATTGTTTCGGCATGTGTCGAACAGTGGCGGCATTTTGCGGCATCCGTCGGCCGATTTCGAGGGGGTACGCGCGGGTATTCTGCTCTATGGCTATGCGGGGGGCGATCCGAACTCGGTGGCGCGACCGCTGGCGACCCGGCCGTGTCTGCAATGGAAAACGCGGGTGGCGCTGGTCAAGGCGGTATCTGCCGGAACGCCGGTCAGCTACGACGGCACTCATGTCACGCGGCGCGCGACGCGTTTGGCGACGATCAATGCCGGTTACGCGGACGGATTTTCGCGGCTGTCGGGCGGGCGCGGCTTTGCGCTGATTCGCGGACGGCGCTGTCCGGTGGTCGGTCGCGTGACCATGAACATGACCGTGGCGGATGTCGGGCCCGATTCCGAGGCGCGGGAATGGGATGAAGCCGTTCTGCTCGGCGAGCAGGGTTCGGAATCCCTGTGGGCCGACGAGGCGGCGGCCTGGCGTCAAACGATCGCCTATGAAGTCCTGACCGATATCCGCACCGACGACCGTCGAACCGTTTAGTCTTCCGTGTTCAGAATAGTGTAGAAGTACACGGGGCTGTCGGGCAGGACGGCGGTTTCGACGCTGAAATAGTTGGTGCCGCCGATGTTCTCTACGGTGTAGGAGGGGACTTCGTTCCAGACAGACAGCAGGTTGGTCGAGTACCAGAGCGTCGGGGTCCAGCCTGTCGCGTGCGTGGCCGCCATCTCGACCGTGTTGTTGAATGTCCAGATATCGAAGATTTGGAAGATCGGATCATGCGTATAGACGCCGGGCCACGGGACCAGCGTCTGGTTCACGTTGACGGCGCCCGGACGGTTGCCGCCATCGTGGTCGTTGGTCCATCCCCCTGCGAAGCTCCACAGGTTGCTGCCCGTGCCTTCCAGCGCGAGCGGCGCGTTCCACCCGAAGCTGAAATCGTCCCCGATGTAGGTGTAGCCGCGCGCGCTCATGTTCGCGTTGTAAGCGCCGTGATAGATGGCCTGTTCGACGGCGCCCATGCTGCGTTTGAGTCGAAGCGCGCCATTGCCCAGCAGCGTGTGTTCCAGCAGCATGTCCCGCTGCGGAACGTTCGTGTCGGCCAGCACCCAGAATCCGAAGCCGGGTACGGTTTCGGGTAGGCGCGTGCCGGCCGGCACGGTGTAGGGTTCCCCCTGAACCACCGGTTCGGCCGAGGTATTGTAGTCCATGATTTCAATCGTCCAGTTGCCGATATCCACGTTTTCCACGCCGCATACTT
>SLMC01000379.1 GCA_007133745.1 Kiritimatiellia bacterium | reverse complement strand
CTGGGGCGCTGCCCCAGGCTTTGTTGCATAACCCCTTCGGGGTTGATATGAGAATCGCTGCTTCAACAGGAAACGACTTGCGTCGGGCGGTCCAATAGGATATATCCATATTCAGGTTTCAGGCGCCTCCCAATGGGGATGCGGAAGGTTGGAATACTGGAATGCGGGAATGATGGATAGCGTTGCAAGCCGGACGGTTGTTTTTTAGCGTTACATAGCATCTTTTCCCGTGTGCGAGACATACGCTTGGGCCGTCTGTCGCTGTTCCATCATTCCATCATTCCATTGGTCCATGGGACATCTGAAGCCCATACGCCCAAGCAGCATGAAACGTCTCGCGCAACCAACCACGCAAAAGCGCGGAAAAAAAAGGATCCGCATCATGGTCAAACGAAAAAAAGAGATCGATTTCGATATTCCGGTGACGTATGCCGGGATCAAGTTCCGCAATCCGTTTTACGTGTCGTCCGGACCCACGACCATGACGATCGAGCAGCTTGAACGCATTCGCGATACCGGCTGGGGCGGGGCGTCGCTCAAGCTGACGGTCGATCCGGAACCCTACATCAATCGCGTACCCCGCTACGGATACTATCCGGACAAGACATTTTTAACTTTTACGGCTGAAAAGCGGCTGGTTCTGAAGGATTTGCTCAAGCTGATCGAGCAGGGCCGGCGCCGGACGCCCGAGCTGGCGCTGTGGTCGAACATCACCTATGCCGGCGAGAAGGGTGTCGAAGGCTGGGTCAACATGGCTCGGCAGTGCGAAAACGCCGGGGTGCATATCAACGAGCTGAACATGTGCTGTCCCAACATGTCGTTCAATGTGGAATTGACCGGCAAGTCGCCGTCGGCTCATCAGACGGGCGCGAGCCTGGGCCAGAACATGGACGCGATTCGGCAGGTGGTTTCGGCCATCAAGGCCGAAACGCGCATTCCGCTGTTCGTCAAGATCACGCCCGAAGGCGGACGTCAGGCCGACATCGCGCAGGCCGCGCTCGAGGCCGGGGCCGACGCCGTGGGCGGCAATGCCAACCGGCTGGGCGTGCCGCCGATCAATCTGGACGATCCGACCCGTTCCATGTATTTCCTGCAAAGCGAAATCGGGATGGCCTGCATGAACGGCGAATGGCTCAAGCCTTTGGCGCTGCGCGATGTGTACACCATGCGCAAGCGGCTCGGCCCGAACGCGACGCTGACGGGTACCGGCGGCATCACGACCTGGCGCGACGCGGTCGAGATGATCATGTGCGGCGCCGATCTGATTGGCATCTGCGCGGCCACGCTGATTCACGGGTTCGGGTTCATGCCCGAATTCATCGAGGGGTTCCGCGCTTTCATGAAGGAAAAAGGCTATCGGCATCCGCGCGCGATGCGCGACATTCTCGTGCCGGCCATTACCAGCGCGCCCGACCTGACCTTGCAGGCGGGGCACGCCCGCAAAATCGACGACGGACTCGTGGCGCCCTGCACGTTCGCCTGTCCCAATTCCGTGCCCGCCCAGGGCTATGTGCGCAAGGTCGCCGAGGGCAAGTACGAGGAAGCCTATCAGTTGATCATGTCGCGCTCGCCGCTGCAGTCGATTTGCGGCAAGGTGTGCGATCATCCGTGCGAGACCGAGTGCACGCGCGGCGAGAAGGACGAGCCGATCATGATTCGCGAGATCAAGCGGTTCGTGCTGGAACGCGCCGAACGCGAGGGCTGGATCCCGCGCATCCATGCCTCGCGCGCCAAGCGCAGGCGCGACAAGGCGGCCGTGGTCGGCGCCGGCCCGGCCGGGCTGGCATGCGCCTACGATTTGGCCCGTGCCGGCTACCGGGTCACCGTGTTCGAGAGCGCCGACAAGCCCGGCGGCATGCTGCTGTCCTGCATTCCGTCGTTCCGGCTGAACGCCGTGGAGGTTGCCCGGGAAATCGATGTGATTCGCAAGCTGGGCGTCACCTTCAAGTTCGGGAAAACGCTGGGCCGCGATCTGTCCGTGCGCAGTCTGAAAAAGGACGGGTTCGCCGCCGTCTTTCTCGGGATCGGCTGCCACGAGGGCGGCCGCCTGAACATCGAAGGCGAGGATTTGGACGGGTGCGTGTCCGCCGTCGATTTCCTGAAAGCCGTCGATCCGGCCGTCAAGTCCTTGAAAGGCCGACGAGTCGCGGTCGTCGGCGGCGGATTCACGGCCGTCGATTCCGCCCGCACCGCTGTTCGGCTCGGCGCGCGCGAGGTGTTTCTGCTCTATCGCCGCACGCGCGACGAAATGCCCGCTACGGCCGAGGAAGTTTTGGAAGCCGAGGAGGAAGGCGTCAAGGTCATGTACCTGGTCGCGCCCCAGCGGATTGTCGGCAACGGCAAAGTGGAAGGCATCCGCATGCTGAACTATGTGCTGGGCGAGCAGGACGATTCGGGGCGCCGCAAACCGCTCGACGTGCCCGGCACCGAGTTCATGCTCGACGTGGACCTTGTGATCCCGGCCGTGAGCCAGGGGGTATCGGTGCAAACCGGACAGGATTTGGAACTGACCCGATGGGGCACGGTCGCTGTCGATCCCGAAACCGGCGCCACGGGAATCCGGGGCGTCTATGCCGGCGGCGATTGCGCGCGCGGGCCGGCCAATGTCATTGGCGCCATCGCCGACGGCAAGCGGGCCGCCGTTTCCATCGACCGATTCCTGGCCGGCGCGAAGAACGCTTTTTTGATGTACGATCCGCCCAAGACCATGGCCGACAAGGAAAACGTCCTGCTGCG
>SLMC01000396.1 GCA_007133745.1 Kiritimatiellia bacterium | reverse complement strand
CACCAGGTCATAGGCCCGGATCAAGGCCGCCTCGTTCTCCGTCAACCGGGCCAGCAGCCGATTCGGGCCGGGTTGGGCGTCAAGCCGATGCCGACCCGCCAGGGCAACCGCATGGCGTCGCAACTGCTCGGTGCTGAAGAGCTCGGCACGCAACGGAGCCTCGCGCGCCGTCGCCCGCGCATGCGCGCGCTTTCCTGTCCCTTGTTTTTTGCGAAGCCATCGGAATTGCATACCACTCCAGAATACCGATCGGGATAAGTTCCGCCCTTCGCGTCTTTTTGTCATCCCTTGCATCCCTTGCGCTCATGGCGGACAAGAGGATGATACCCCCGCCCCACGTTCTTCCCTATGGGGTGAAACCCTACCGAAGCAATTCCAGCCGGCTTCGCTGAAAGGGTTCAAGGGTTCTCAGAGGACGCGTTCGTTGTCATGCCGACCGGCGGCGGAAAGTCGCTCTGCTACCAGCTTCCCGCTCGTCTCATGGAGGGGACGTGCATCGTCATCAGTCCGCATTCAACCGCGACGAGGTTGATGTGATTGTCGCCACCATCGCCTTCGGCATGGGGATCGACAAATCCAACGTTCGCTACGTGCTGCACGGCGACCTGCCGAAAAATATCGAGAGTTACTACCAGGAGACCGGCCGGTCCGGCCGCGACGGCGAACCCGCTCATTGCCTGCTCCTCTTCGGCGCCGGCGACATTCCGAAAATTCGCTTCTTCATCGATGGCATCCAGGACGATATCGAACGCGCGCACCAGCTGCGCTGCCTGAACCGCATGATCGGCTACGCGTCCACCTGCGCCTGCCGGCGCAAACAACTCCTGAATTATTTCGGAGAAGATTACGAACAGAGGGACGCAAAGGCGGCGAAGGACAAATGTTGCGATGTGTGCGAGGGCGAAGTCGAGAGCGTTGACGCGACGGTTGACGCTCAGATCGTGATGTCCGCCATCGTCCGGACCGGCGAACGTTTCGGAACCAACCACATCGTCTCCGTCGTCGCCGGCGACGCGTCCGACCGCATCCGCCAGCTCGGTCACGACCGCATCAAGACCTTTGGCGCGGGCCGGCACCGGGATGATCGCCATTGGCGACGGATAATCGACAACCTGCTCGCGCAAGGGCTCGTCCGGCAGACCACGGGCGACTACCCGATCCTGAAGCTCCAGCCGGAATCCCGCGAGGTCCTCTTCGGCGGGCGGAACGTTCAAATCCTCAAGTCGCGGCCGCTGGCCGGGAAGCGCACTAGGGGACCGGTAGCGGCTGCGGCTGGTCCCTTCAATGAAGCGCTGTTCAACCGGCTCCGCGACCTCCGCAAAAAGTTGGCCTCGGAGCAAGGCGTTCCCCCCTACGTCGTCTTCACCGACCGCACCCTTCACGAAATGGCCCGCTTCTTCCCGGCCACGGAGTCGGACATGCTTCAACTCACGGGCGTAGGCGAGAAACGCGCCGCTCAATATGGCCGAAGCTTCATGGAGGCCATCCGGGAATTCCGCGCAGCCCGCCCGGATGTCGAACCCCTGGGCATCCCGTGCCCAAGGTTCATTCGATAAGGCTTGCCTTTTGTGGTCACTTATGTGACTATGTTTGCGGAGGTGGAATATGAACGAAATCGGCATTCGGGAATTAAAGGCGAAGGCTTCGGAACTGGTGCGCCATGTGGCCGAGGACCATGCGGTCTACACGATCACGCGACATGGCCGTCCCGTGGGGGTGTTGGCGCCAACGGATTTCGCGGCCGCAAAGGGAAAAGTGGCCGGTCGCGAGGCATGGGCGCGCCTCCTGGCCATCGCCGACCGTCTGGCGAAACAGTCGGGCCCTCGCAAATCGGCGCTTGAGGAACTCTACAAGATGAGGAGTCGGCGTGACAACGCTCTTCACGGTGGACGCTAGCGTGTTCGTGGCTTCATGTCGGCCGCATGAACCCGAACACCTTGCCAGCCGGAAATTCATGCGATCATTGCTTGACGAGGACGCATTGCTCGTGGAGCCCGCCATCCTTCCGGTGGAAGTCGGCGCCGCGCTTCATCGCACGGGAAGAGCGGTGGAATCTGAATCGGTGCGCGAGTATGCGGAGAGCCTTTTCGAGCAGCCGCATCTGACGCTCGCGGCGACGGACGAGCGCATGGCGCGGCGCTCGCTCGCGCTGTCGATTCAATGCCGCCTGCGCGGGGCGGACGCGTTCTACGTCGCCGTCGCGGCGCAATACGGCGCGTGCCTGGTCACGCTGGACGCCGAGCAACTCGAACGCGCCCCCGCCTCGGTGCACGCCTGCAAACCCGATGCGGCAACCCGGCTGTTGAAGAAGGCGTAGGCGAGAAACGCGCCGCTCAATCATCGAACGCTGGGAAACGGATGGACCGTGCAGGAAGTGCTCGACAATTATCCCGGCTTGACGCCGGAGTCTCTTCAGGCCGTGTTTGCCTATGCAGGCGAGTGTATGAGCGAGGAAGCGCTTTACGATCTGCCAGCCGAGGCACACGCTTGAAATTCCTCTCGTTTTACGGTCATCGAACGGCATCGGCTCCGCCAGAGGCCACTCCCGACCGTATGACGCTGGCCGTAACGAATTGACGACGAGCGTTTGTTCTGGCATTCTGTGATCGATTTTGGGAATTTCAGACTTCCTGACCTCGGCTGAGGATTGAGGGTGTTTCCCGGAAAATGAGTTGGCACATTCTTAGTGGCATGGGCGTCCCGCCCATGGAATATATTGAGGAAACACGGGCACGAT
>SLMC01000275.1 GCA_007133745.1 Kiritimatiellia bacterium | reverse complement strand
GAACGGAGAATTTATTCTGACGCAGACGCTTAGCTTAACACCTATGCCCCCCCTCGTTCTCCCCCGAGCCCGCCCGCCGCAAAGCGCAGCCCTTACGGGCTTGACTACGAACGCTTGTAGTCAAATCCGCAAGGCGTGTTGCCGCGAAAAAATACGATCGGAAGCGACATTGACACAGGCGCCAAGTTCGTGCCATAAAGACAGCCGGATATTGGAACGCAAGCTTAGCGGGGAGGGTGAATATGGATTCCAAGCGCATAGGGTTTGTTTCCACGCGGTTGGCGGGCATGGACGGCGTATCGCTGGAGACGGATAAATGGTCGGACATTTTCGAGGAAGACGGCCACGAATGCTATTACATGGCCGGAGAACTGGATACGCATCCCGACCGTTCCTTTCTGGTTCCGGAATGTCATTTTCTGCATCCTGACATTTTGGAGACGTACCAAGGCTGTTTCGATCGGGTTCGGCGTGAACCGGCCATGACGATGGAAATCGAGCGGATCAAGCATTATCTCAAGGGGAAACTTCTGAATTTTGTCGAAACCTTCGACTTGGATATCCTGATTTCCGAGAATGCGGTGACCATTCCGCTGAATATCCCGCTGGGCCTGGCCTTGACCGAGTTTGCCGTGGAAACGGACCTGCCGATGATCGCGCACCATCACGATTTTTTCTGGGAACGCAAGCGGTTGACGCGCAATGCCGCCTGGGACTATCTGAACAAGGCCTTTCCGCCCCATTTGCCCAACATTCAGCATGCGGTGCTGAATTCGTCTCAGGACAATCAGTTGAGTTTGCGTACAGGCGCGTCGGCGCAGGTCGTTCCCAATGTCATGGATTTTGCCAATCCTCCGGTTTCCGAGGACCCCTACGCTTCGGATATTCGTCAGTCGTTGGGATTGGCTCCGGGCGAAAAATTCATCTTGCAGCCAACTCGCATTGTGCCGCGCAAGGGTATCGAACATGCCGTAGAACTGGTGCATCGCTTAAAGATGCCGGCCAAGCTGGTGATCTCCCATGCGTCGGGCGACGAAGGCGACGAATATGCCGTTCGGGTCCGGGAATATTCGGAACTGCTTAATGTTCCGGTGATTTTCTGTGCCGACAGGGTGGGGGAACATCGCGGTCTGACGGATGACGGCAGGAAAATGTACAGTTTAGGCGACTTGTATCGGCAATGCGATATGGTGACCTATCCATCGTTAATCGAGGGGTTTGGCAACGCCTTTCTGGAAGCGATCTACTATCAGCGCCCGCTCATGGTGAACAATTACGCGATCTTTCACAGCGATATCGGGCCCAAAGGGTTTCGCGTTGTTCAGATGGACGAATACGTGTCTTCGCAAACCGTCAAGGACGCTGTCGAGGTTCTTGAAAACCCCGGGCTTGGCCGGGAGATGGCGAAAGCGAACTACGCGTTGGCGAATCGCTTCTTTTCCTATGAAGCCATTGCGCCCAAGCTTCGCGCTATGCTTACGACCGCCTTTGGCGTTTGACGCTGTTCGATCTGGATTCGGCAGTTTAAGACACCTTTCTGCCGCAAGTGACCAGTCATCAGTCATCAGTAATCAGTGACCAGTTTTCCTTACACCAAACAGGTGCGTGGATGGATATGAATAAGTCGTGTTTGCCGAACTGATTACTGATCACTGATCACTGGCCACGGCTCTTTTTAGGGTGAAAACTCACATGCTCCCAAACCCACGCACTTATGTTGCGGGCGACAGCCCGCCTTGTGGCTGGCGAGCGGCAACATAAGTGCGGTGTCCGGATCAGGTCCGTTTTTTGAACGAGCAGCGCGAGACAGGATCGCCTTTGTTCAGAAAAAGCACCTCGAAATCTGTGCGTTCTTCGGGACAAGGCGCGAAGGGTTCAATTTCCGTGTATCGGGTATCCGAGGCCAGCAGGCTATGGATATGCGCGAAATAGTCGGCATGGTCGGTGGCGACATTGATCTGGCCGCCCGGACGCAGGACGCGATGGAGATCGGACGGAAAAGTTTCCGTAAAGAGTCGGCGCCGATGATGCCGACGTTTGGGCCAGGGATCGGGGAAAAAGACATGAAACATGGATACGCTGGCCGCAGGAAGCAGGTAGGCGATGGTATAGGCCGCTTCGAGTCTTAGGAGTCTGACATTGGACAGGGCATCGCGCCAAATTTTTTTATCGACCCGCCGCAGCCGGGCCAGCAGGCGGTCGATGCCCAGAAAATTGAATTCGGGCAGGCGTTTCGCGCGCGCGGCCAGGAATCGGCCCTTGCCGCAGCCGACATCGATTTCCAACGGCGCGGATGTCGGAAAGAGTTCGGCCAAATTCAAGGTCCGGGTATAATCTGAAGGATCGATGATGGCTGAATTCATGGCGAATGCCTTGTCGCCTTAATCTGACGTCTCTGCCAGGCAATCCCAAATACGGGATATGCGCTTCTTCTGGGATTAGCGTGAAAAGAGCTTCGCCAGAATGCCGCCTTTTTTATCGAGCCGGTTCATGGCGGACTGAATGTAATCGAGGCAGAACACGGAAAACTTTTCGGCGCCCACGCTTTTCCTGTATTTTTTCGCCGCGAGGAAGAGCCCCTGCTGTCCCGCTTCGACATAGGCGTTGATGTCGGCCTGTTTGTCGGATCGTTTCTTGGCCAGAGACATGGTCAGGGGCAAGAATTTCTTCGCCAATTGGTTCTTGGCTACCCAGTCGCCTTTTTGCGCCGCCAGGATTTCCGCTTCCGAAACCGTGGTT
>SLMC01000302.1 GCA_007133745.1 Kiritimatiellia bacterium | reverse complement strand
CGCCATGCGCGATTTCGAGCAGACCCGGTTTCCCGTTCTTGGCGTCGGTGAACGCGCCTTTGTCGTAGCCGAACACCTCGCTTTCGATCAGTTGCGCCGGAATGGCCGAACAGTTGATGTCCACGAACGGCTTGTCGGCCCGGGCGCTCAGTTTGTGAATCGCTTTGGCGAGCATGCCTTTGCCGGTGCCGCTTTCGCCAAGGATCAGCACGGTGGTTTCGGAGAAGGCTGCCAGCCGCTGGGTTTTTTCGAAAATGTCGCGCAACCCTTCGGCGCCGATCATGTCGTCAAGCTGCCATACGTCGGTTTCGCCGCCCATCGTCATGCGGCTCAAACCCGCCACGCGTCGGCTCAAATCGGCCCGGTCCGCCGCATTGCGCAGAATTTTTCGGAGCTGTTCATCCTCGAAAGGCTTGGGCAGGTAATCGTAGGCGCCCGCCTTGATGGCGGCCACGGCGGTCGCCACATCGGCAAACGCGGTCATCATCACGATGCTTTCATCGCCTTCGTCGGATTGTTTCCGCTCGCTCAGAAACTCAAGTCCGTCTCCGTCCGGAAGACGCATGTCGAGCAAAATCAAATCGAAGGCCTGCTTGGCCAACGATCGACGGGCGTCCACAAGGGAATCGCATGCCTGCGTCGCATGGCCCCAGGCTGTCAATTTCCCGAATAGAGCCTTTCTTTGAAGGTCGTCATCCTCGACGACCAGAATATCCATTTCCGCCATGATGCACTCCTCATTCTCTTTCGCTTGCGGGCAAGCGCAGTTCGACCGTCATGCCGCCGTCCGCGTTGCCGCGCGCCAGCAGTTCGCCGCCGCAGGCCTCGGCATAGCGCTGCGCCAAGTTCAACCCGATGCCGATATGCCGGCTTTTGGTTGTAAAAAAAGGAAGGAACATCTGACGAATCGCGTCCGGCGCGACGGGTTCCCCGCTGTTGCGGACGCCTATGCGCAAGGTGTCGCCCTCTGCTTGCGCGTAGCATTCCACGTCGAAAGCGCGCCCGACCGCTTCCGCGGCATTGACAGCCAATTCCCGCAACGCGGCCGCCATGCGTTTCACATCGGACATCGGACGGCAGGCCGCTGCGGAATCCGTTTGAACCGTTGTCGTCGTCCCGGGGAACCGGCGTTGCAGGTCGGCCGCCAACCGTTTCACAAGACTTTCCGCGTCGCACCCGTCCTCGACCGGTCCGTCCGCAAAAACATGCTCCGACACACTCCCGTCGAACAAGGCGTTCATGCGATCCGTCACATCGGTCAAGCGGTCGCACTCCTGCAGGATCAAGGGAAAATACTCCAGAATGTCCGGCTCGACAGAATCTTTCAGCTCTTCGGCCAGCAAGGTCACGGAACTTTTGATTCCAGATGCCGAATTGCGCAACCGATGCCGCAACACGCGGTTCATTCTGGACAGATCGGATGAAGTCATCGTCATGGCGCACACCGGATAAGGACGCTATCGTCACGGGTTAATTTGCGATGTGCGAACAGGTCTACCAGCTTTGCCGCGCGACGGCAAGCGTTTATGGCGGCATCAAAAAGCGACGGGCCAAAAACTCCATTGCAGGCCGAGATGCACCGCGTAGCCGTTGGTATGGCCCTTGAAGTTGCCGGTGAAGGCATTCAGGTCGTAGCGGGCCTGAAGGCGAAGGAGCAGAGAGGCCTCGCGCACCGGACGAATGTCCAATCCCGCCATAACACGCGCGCCAAGGAAGGAATAGGCGGCCTCTCGAGCGGGTCGGACCACAACGCCGCCCGGGGTCGCGGCACGCTCCTGCTCGCTGACCGCCAATACGCCGGCGGCCACCCCGCCGCCCCACCACGGATCGAACGGAAACGTTCGTCTGGAACGGTAAAAGCGCGTCCGGGCCTGAATCGACCATTGCGTCGCGCTGACGGACAGCGTATTGTTTTCGTTAACGGCGCCAGCCTCGCGGCCAACCGTTCCGCGTCCGCGCAAACAGGAAAAGCCCAGTCCGATATCCATCGTCGGCTTCCTAAACGCGGTAAAATCCAAATCCAGCTCCCCTCGACTTCCCAAGGCGATTGAGCGCCAGCCATGACTGGCATTCAGCGTCGCCGGATTGTCGACATACCCTTGCGACACCGTCAAGGCGTATCGATTCCATAACACCTCGTCGAACGACAGTAGGCGGGACGCATTGTCGGCCGAAACGGAAGCTAAACTCCACCCGCTCCACACGAGCATGACAACCAGTCCTGTGCGCCCCTTCATGATCTCACTCCTGACGTATCACGCTTTCGGCCATCCATCGGTTGCGGTCCTTGACTTGGATCACCTGGGCGCCCAGAGCGGATGTCCGGGTATAGGTTACGGTGGCCACGTCCGTGTCGGGCACGGACCCGAGACTGGCATCGGCAACCCGCCATGCGTAGGGACGTGTTCCGCCCCGAGCCGTCAAAACGGCTACCGTCTGAGTGGCGGAAAGCGTTGCCGAAGCCGGAACCAAGGTCAAAGGCGCCGGATCCGCGCCGACCGGCGCCGCGGAATCGCCTTCCTTTTCGCACCCGACCATGCACAGCGCCGTCCAAACCGCCGCCATCATCAGCGCCGCAAGCCCAAGACCCAGCCGATCCTGTCGCGTTTTCATGCCTATTGTATTTTTCATGCCCATGCCAGTAGCAAGCTCCATGCCACTCTAGCCCTGGAACAATGGAAGGTTTGTGACGTCTCGTGACTTTTCGCGGCGATACGCGCAGACCCCGCCTATGTCTGTTCGTAACCGTTGTG
>SLMC01000030.1 GCA_007133745.1 Kiritimatiellia bacterium | reverse complement strand
TCCGGATCAAGATCCTGCATGTTAAGGCTGGTTAAATCAAAGTTCTTCTGTTTGTCAAAATATTGACGACTGCCAAAGGTTTCCAGTACCTGTTGCCAGTTGGGATATTGCTCTGTCAGGGTGCGAAAGAAAGTTTCACGAGCAGCCGGATTGTCCCCAATCGCCTGAAGATTGGCTTCAATGCCTACAACCATCTTACGGGTCGCACGACGCATATGGTTGTGGTGTACCGACGTACCAAGCTGCATACCACCACCTAGCACACCGGAAGAAACAGCGCCCAAACCAGCCGCTTCCTTTACCCCTTGGTGCCAAGGCAGACCCATCATCAGGTTTCTGAACATGGCTTCGTTGCCGGACTGTGGAATTTCTTCCAAAGCCTGAACAATAATGTTCTCCACAATCTTGCGCATCATGGATTTTTGTGTTTTTGATACAGTTCCTGAAACGGTTCGTGCCAGCTTTCCGCCTTTGGCAAAATGTACCGAATAGGGATGCGCCAGACCTACTTTGTCACTGATTCCTGCACCAATACCTGCTGCGGCTCCGGTTACAAAACCGGATGCCGCAGACAGAATTGCTTCTTTAGGCGTAAGGCCTCCACCTTGAACCTGACGAATCCCTTCAGCCTGACTACCTGCGGTTGTTGCCGCAATACCGGAACCGGAAGCCACATGCGGAAGGATCTTGGCAGCTTTTCCTGCCAGTTGAGGGTAATGCTTCTGAAGGGCTTTATTAATAAATGGAAGAGCCTTGTGCCCTTTCATGGCAATAGCACGACCAAACCATAAGCTCGAAGGAATGGTCTCTGTAATACTTCCTCCAATGACCGCAGGAGAACGAATAGCTTGACCAACACCAGAGAGAAAACCGTCTTCTTCAAACCGTTGGCTGATTTTCTGATGTTCCCATTGCCGTGCCGGAGAATACCATTCGTTGAGAATGTCTCGGGTTTCTCCAAAACGAATGGGAGTATGTTTTTCCAGAAGGTCTCCGGGCGTGGTAATACGTTTGCCCGTTACCTGATGATAACCAATCGCCGCAGGAGATAACGCTATAGCAAGATTAGCCAAACCAACAACACTCTCTGGTACGCCCATGGTGGCTTTTAGCGCATCAATGCCCCAGTCTTTCAGGCGCTCTTTCCATGTCCAGTCCGGTTTTTCTCCAAGATCATCCCTATGAGGCTCATCAGTGAACTGATCGAACTCAACGCCCAACAAATCCATACGCTGACGGAAGTCAGGATCTTCCAGAATTTGGGCATAGGTATTCTCGTCCTCCAAAGGCATATGCCGTCTCTGAGCTTCCCTCACCATCAGATCCAGAAGGATTCTCCCTTGAGCTTCAGCAGCAGGGTGATCAGGCAGTTCAGAAGTCGAAATTTTGTCGCTCTCCCTATGCTGTAGCTTTGCTGTGGGAACAAACTCCTCCGACCCCTTACTACCCCCTATCCAAGGTTCGCTAGCTCTCTGTAGGCCCCTTTTTACCATGCCTCTGCCAGCGTCTGCCGTATCAATGGCACGACGGACAGTACGACGTACAATGCCGCCTTCTTCTTGGGGCGGCTCAGGTTCAGGCTGGTAAGGTTCTTCTCTTGCCTCAAAAGGAGATCTGCCAGACCTGCCTCTCTCAAATGCCGCAGCAAAATGCCGATCTAGAAAATCATCGCTACCTAATGTATCTTTGCGCACCTTATCCATTGCAACCTCATATCATTAACGTCTTACGGGGATACCCATGATTCTTTCGTCTTTTACCTCTGGACTTGGAATACCCACTGGTCCTTGCCCCCAACCCCCTTCGGGACGAAGCGCCCATCCTTTAGCGTCGGTAGCAGCCTGTACAGAGTCAATACTTGCTTGTCCTCTTGGCGGCGCAGTCATTCCCTGGAAATTTTCACCAAACATAAAATCAAAAACGGACACAGCAAGCGGGTGTGGCTCTTCCCTGCGTCTTCTTGGTGTTTTTATAGCCCCCGTTGGCGCATCTACGGGTGCAGGCCTGCTAACAGCTGCTGATACCATGTCTTCGGCGGGAACCAAAGCATATTGTAACCACTGCCAATCCCATGTGTTGCCCCAAAGCTTCTCCGCTCGAAGAAGCAAGTCATATTGAATCTGTTCGGCGTCAGGTTCTTTGGCCGCCTTTTTCCATGCTTCCCGAAACTTTTCAATGTATTGATCAGGGGTATAATCGTGCTCACGGCGAACCAGCTGCCGACGATCAAGGCCCTGACGAATCTGCCTGTTTCTTCTTTGCAGAACATCAATCCTGCCAGTCAGTTTGTTTATTTCAGCAACGCTAATCCCTGCTCCTTCTTGCCCAAGCTCTTTAATCTTTTCAATTTCAGCAGTAATCTCTGTCATTGTTTGATTGTTTTTGTTCATTTCATCAATTTCATTCAGAACTATTTTTTGTTCAGGTTCGCTTATATTGCTCCAGTTAGTCTGCTCAAACGTTGGCATTTCGCCAGCCTCTCCCGTGCCCATGGGAGTGGCAGCACTCTGTGGAGCCCTCCACATTACTTCACCAGTGTCCTTGTTGACTGCAACAAGCTCCGTACTTCCGTCTGCATGAGTCTGAGTATATATATGAGGCGTCACACCCTCTTCCTCCCGGAAACTGGCAGCCAGGCCTTGTGCGTCCTGAGCCGACATTCCTTGTTCTATCGCTTTGCGATAAACGTGCTGTGCTTGCTGGTTTGGATCAAGGCCCTCTGGCACTGAATCCAAAATAGCACCCGTTCTTTTGC
>SLMC01000035.1 GCA_007133745.1 Kiritimatiellia bacterium | reverse complement strand
CGGGGAGAGAGGTGGCTGCTGCCCGCTATCCGGGGGCGTTGCCCCCGGCTGTGTTGCATAACCCCTTCGGGGTTGGCGTTCAATCTTGCGCCATCGTCAACCGTTCTCGCACTAACACACTCACGCACGTTCTACGTTCTACTCTCCACGCTCTTCCGCCTTCGTTGCCTTCCGTTAAAATGCGAACCGAGCCGCCAAGGCGGCTTCAGGATCCGCTCGTCGTCCGCATCCAGACCCAGCGCGCCCCTTGCCACAGCCAGCCGCCAACCCGCTGGGCATCCTCTTGGGCGAACTCTGCCGCATCGGCCAGCGTCGCCGAGGTCGTCAGTGTCAGCCAAAGCGCCATGCCCAGCACGTTCAGCGTTAAGATAAGGACATAGGAAAATACGTGTCCGTACTGGCGAACGTCGCTTTGCTTCTGGCCCAGCGCACTGACCGTGAACGTCAAGTGAAAGCCCCAGGTCAAGCCCACCAACGCCAGCCAAGCCGTTTCGTAGTTCTCCACGGCAACGAACATGCCTGCGACATAATAGGCGACGATGATCAAAACCGCGTAAAAAGGAAAGAAATAGGGCGCCAAAACAATCAGAAAATTCGTCTTCGACAACGTTACGCTTCCGGTATCCTTTTTAACCTGGAGCTTGGACACCTTGGCGCCCATCAACAAACCCCAAATCGCATGGGTCAACTCATGCGCCAGCACATAGGCTCGGGTCTGCCCCGACAAAGTCATCGAGATCAACAGCCATGCCGCCATGCCGCCCGAAAAGGCCAGAAACGGCGCGGACAGGACGGCGACAGACCCGTCGGACGGCTGAACGGATCGGATCAGAAAAATGAACATACGCACCGAAACCGCGCACACGGGAATCAAACCCAGTCCAGCGATAAAATACGCCAATTTTCTGATCATGGCAGCACGTTAAAGCATGTCGGCTCGCAAGGAAAGCGTTTTTCGATTTTTTTTCTTGACTATTTATGGCGCTATCTTATGGTAGAGCTTTATTTACACAAAGAAAGAATCGGAGGAATATATGCCTGTTAGCAAAAGCGCCAAAAAGAGAATGAAAACCGCCGAACAGCGGCGCGTGGCCAATCGGGCCGTAAAAAGCAAAGTTCGCACCGTGCGCAATGCTTTTTTGGATGCCATCGAGGCTGGAGACCTCGATCTGGCGAACAAAACCTACAACGCCTACAGTTCAGCCATGGACAAGGCCATGAAACGCCATATTCTCAAGGCCAACACGGTAGCCCGCAACAAATCGCGCGCATCCGCGAAAATCGCCGCGCTGAAGAAAACGTCTTAGGGTTCGTGTAATCCTGAGGACAGACCCGTAATCCTTCACATACCCACACACTTGGGTTGCGGGCGCCAGCCCGCCTTACCAGTGCTCGACGAAGGCGGACACGATAGCGCGGGCCAGATCTTGCGACGCTTCGGGAATCGCGGCTTGACGGCTCGACGTCATATCGCCGATAAATTCGAAAACGGCCCGGCCCTGAACATTCCGGCTGTCGATAATGCGCTCGCCCGTCGCGCGCTTGACTAAACTCATCTCGCCCTCGATCTGCAAACGGTATTCTTCCGCCGAATCCGTTGCGTCGCGGCTGAAACGCAACGATTCCTCGGAAACGGCGGTCAGAACCACGGTCAGAATGGCATCGGCGTCATCGGCCGAGGCGAGCCGCAATGTACCGTCGCGCTGAATTTCCCTGATGGTAGCCTGAGTCGCTTCGGCTTCCAGTTGCGGTTCGCGCGTCCTGTTTTCAAATGCGGGAACGTAGACGGATCGGATGTCGGGCGGCAGGGTGGTTCCCAGCCGATATCCCATCAGCCCGCATCCGCTCGAAACGACAAGTATCCCCGATAGAGCCACGCCGCCGAAAAGGCTTGTCCGCTTACCACGCTTCACAGTCCACGCTTCACTTTCTTTTTTCCGCCATTGCCGTCAGTTCCCGAACGCGGGCTCGGACGGCGTCCGAGCGTTCGGTGTCGGGGAATTTTTCCAGGAAGCTGCTGTAGGCGATGAGCGCGGAGCGGGGCCTTCGAGCCAACGTGTCGTAAAAGGCCGCGCGCTCGTAATGCATCTCCACCATGCGCGACTCCATATCATCAAGGCGCTTTCGCGCTTCGGTCAACGCTTCCGGGTCGCCGCCGTCGTTTTGTTGAATCCACGCGGCTAAAGCGCTGTAGGCGATCAGAAGACCCCGTTCGTCGCGAGGATGCCGAATGGCCTCGTTGTACAGGCATGCGGCGCGCCGATACAGCGCTTCGGCAACATAATCGCTTTGCGGATACCGGGCGACCAGCGTTTCATAGGCGTCGGCGGCCAGAACATAGTCCTTCTTGTCTTCATGGATCGTGCCGATATGGAACCACGCGTCGGCGGCGCGTTCAGCATAAGGCGCGTTTTCGAGGATTTGCTTGAACAACGGCAAAGCGCGCTCCGACGCATCGAAACCCGAAAAGAAAAAAAACTGGAACGATCGCTCTCGCATAAGATGGCTCGCAATGCGAAACTGAGCATCGAACACGTCGCGGAAGGAAACTCGGCCGGGAAAATAATGCGCCAGATACTGATACTCGTTGAAAGCTCGGCTGTATTTGCCACGCTGCTCCAGCAGCTTGGCATAAGTCTTTTGCGCGGTCGGGGCCTCGTCGGCATCGTGCCATTCGTGCACTAAAGCCCGAAACTGCCGATGGGCTTTTCGAATTCGACCCGCTTCCCGAAGCGCTTGCGCATAGTGCAATTGCCGCT
>SLMC01000428.1 GCA_007133745.1 Kiritimatiellia bacterium | reverse complement strand
TGTCCGGATCGTCCAGGCCGTAGCCGACGTTGACATTCAATGCGTCCGTCGCGTCCAGAACCAGTTGCGCCCAGCCGCCTTGGGCGCCCACACTGGTACGCAGCGTCCGGTTGACGCCCTGTCCAATGCCGCCCCAGTAGGTGTCGAGGTTCTCGCCCACCCAAACGGCGCCTTGCAGAGTCAGTTTCTTGGAAAGCTGCTGACTCAAGCTGCCGATCAGCGACCATGTATCGTAATCCTTCTTCGGCATGACAACCGGATCGCCGCCGGCCGGGTCTTCAACTGTATAGGCTCTGCAACGTTCGACCCCGGCGTGTCCGCCGACGCTTAGCACCGTTTTAAGTCCGCCAAACGGCTGGCTGACCAGAATCAGATTGGCCTGACCGGTGGGGATGCCCGAGGCGGCGCCGTCGTCCTGGCCGTCGCCATCGATGTCTTCGCCAATCGTCCGGGCCGCCGCCAGTTTCCAGATGACGCGGCTATCGCCAACCTTCAAGTCCTGGGTCACCCGCACTTGGGGCCGACGCAAGCCCAGCGCGCCGGCATGAGCCATATAGGAAAAGTTGACAATGCGGGGAATAATGACATAGCCCGGACCGGCCGTAATGAACGTTTCCCAGTCCTGACCGGCCAGCAAAGACAGAGAGTCGCGCTTGATTTCCACATAGGCCAGCCTCATGCGCATGCTCGGCGAATTGATATCGCCGCCTTTGCCATAGAAATCGGTTTCGAACTTGCCGCGAACACTGAAGTTGTCGAGTCCGGGCACCGACAGATTCAGGCCCAGCCGACTCTCGCGCGCGGTCATATTAAACTCTTCCTTGCGACCGGCCGCTCCGTCCGGCAGCACAAAGAACATCAGATCGCCGGCGATCGTGCGTCGGCTGTCGTAGGACGCGTCCAGCTTCACATAGCCGTACACATCCACATTGACGCTGGAAAGAACGTTTTGCTTCTCTTGCGCCGATGCCGCAACCGGCATCAGACACACGGCCAACAATAAGCACGCTAAAACCCATGTCCATGATTTCATTGTATGAGACTCCTTTTGTCACTGGTATGATGTCAGCCAGTCCATGTTCGGGGCAGACATGCACAAAAAATTCCGGCGCGGGCCGTTTCGGCCTGCGACCTTTAAACACGAGTTTCGACCACCTCCTTCCCCGGAGCGAGCTGACGCCCGCAACCCAAGTGTGTGGGTATGTGGGTTTGGGAGTGTGCGAGTTTTCACCCAGGCACTCGCGTACTCGCACACTCGCAAACAATCACGCCTCCCAATTTTCGTTTTTTCGGCAGGACGGCGTAATAAAGGCGCTAAGGGTTAAGACGCTAATCCGAGAAAAACGGAAATCTAACAATACGTCCTGCCATTATCAAGCCCGTTTTCACAAAAAAGATGTAACCCCCGAATCCTTGACGAGGCATGGCGGCGCTAAGTCGCCACCCTTCGCTAAGTATTAAGGTTTTACAACAATTCTTTCGAGTTGACATGCGAGCTTTTGCGTGTATCTTGGGTATCGATAGTGAATCCATCGTCCTTGTTCACCAGAAAGGCTTTATAACATGAGCGCCGTCCAAAACAATTTTGCGTTGATTGGAGCGGCCGGATTCATAGCGCCGATGCATATGCGAGCCATTCGCGAGACCGGAAGTCGGCTTGTCGCGGCTGTCGACCCTCACGATTCGGCAGGCATCATCGATTCTTACGCGTCCGACGCCCGTTTTTTCACAGAAATCGAACGGTTCGATCGCCATCTCGAAAAACTGCGCCGACGCGGCGACGGGGAGGCTGTGGACTATGTGTCCATTTGTTCGCCCAATTATCTTCATGACGCGCATGTTCGCATGGCCTTGCGCTTGCATGCCCATGCGATTTGCGAGAAGCCGCTGGTGATCAATCCGTGGAATCTGGATCAACTGTCGGACTTGGAATCCGAATTCGGCAGGAAAGTTTTCACTGTGCTGCAGTTACGGACCATGCCGGCCATGCGGGCGCTCAAGCAAAGCTTGGCCTCAGGCCGGCGCGAGCGTGTCGATGTCGAGTTGACCTATATCACCCGACGTGGCCGATGGTACGATGTGTCTTGGAAAGGCGACGAGGCGCGCTCGGGCGGTGTGGCCATGAATATCGGGATCCATTTCTTCGATCTGATGATCTGGCTGTTTGGCGGCGTTGAAAAATCGCTGGTGCATTTGCGCGATACACGCAGAATGGGCGGGGTTCTGGAACTTGAAGGCGCGCGGGTGCGCTGGTTCCTGTCCGTGAGCGAAGATGATTTGCCGGCGGCAGTTCGTACGGCGGGCGGGTATGCGCACCGATCGATGACACTGAACGGCGAGGACATGGATTTCTCCGCGAATTTCGCCGAACTGCATACGCGGGTGTACGAGGACATCCTGGCCGGGAAAGGGCGGGGTATAGCGGATGCGCGGCCGTCGATTCGGGCGGTGTACGATATCCGTCATGCTGAACTGACAACGCCCGGCGCCGATGCGCATCCGGCACTGCGAAAATGTTAGCTCCGGCACGGAAACCCCGTCGGGCTTGTCCCGGCGGTGAACGAGATTAGCAGCCGGAGTTGCGGCAACGCCACAGAAAGAGCCCGTATGGAGCAAGTCGGGAACCTTGTTCTGTCCTTGCTCAACTCGGGCGCTGAGTGGGATTTGCCTGTAGTCGGCAGCCAATCTCTGCGTCCGCCGGGACGAGCCCGGCGGGGCGCTGACGCGCTGACGGGTCCAATGGCCGTGAACGGTTACCTGAAAC
>SLMC01000036.1 GCA_007133745.1 Kiritimatiellia bacterium | reverse complement strand
CACCCTAAGCGAGAATACGGTTACAGGTTCCAAGAGGGGGGCGCCTCAAACCCTTATTGTGACTTCTCGTGACTTTTTGTGGCTATTCCTCTTCTCTTGACATTCAGGTTATAGGTTCTCTTACGTTTGACGAGCCCTAACCGCGTAAACATCCTGTCTTAATAAAGCAGTTTTCGGGCCAAATCAACGTAAGAGGGGCATTAGGCCGAGCCACGCCGTGGATACCAAGGCTGAAAAGGCGTCGAACACGTTTTTAGATGCCGAAACTCCTTGAAATACCATGCTATACAACAATTCACCGACGTAGAAAACACATTTTTAAAAAATTTTTACGAAAAATGATTTGTTTAATTCCTGAACAAGCAACGGATTGTTGTCGTTTTTGAGAATAAATTCAGACTTCTTGTTACCACGTCGGAAAATGACTGGGTGCTTTTCCTTGACGTAGCACGGGCATCTTGCCCGTGTTTTCTTGATATTCACCATGGGCGGGACGCCCATGCCACAAAAATGTGCCAAATCATTTTCCGAAAACCAGCCATAACCCTTATCGGGCGCAGGATGTCTGAATTTGGAGTTGTTTTCAAGATCGATCATCGGGTATCTTGATTTGCTATGAAAAAGATACTGCTCAATGCGCAGTTTTACGTCTTGCTGGCGTTGTTTTCGCTGTTGGCCATTCCTGTTTTGACGTTGACGGTGGCGGTCGGCTCGCTGTTCGTGTCGCGTCGTTCGACGATGCGGCGGTTTCGGCGGGCGATCAGTTGGTATGGCTGGGTTGTGGTACACGTTCTGCCTTTTCCATGGATTCGCGTGCGGTGTCGCGAACTCGCTATTGACCCTAAGCAGGGCCCTTGTCTGTTCGTGTGCAACCATCGTTCGGCATCGGATGCTTTTTTGCTGTCGGTCCTGCCTGTCGAAGGCGTACAGGTGGTGAACATCTGGCCGTTTCGGTTGCCTGTCTTCGGTTTCTTTGGGCCGCGCGCGGGCTACCTGAGTGTGCGCGAGATGCCGGTAGACGCCTTTTTCGAGCGTGCGGGCGCTTTGTTGCGCGATGGCGTGTCGATCGGCGCGTTTCCGGAGGGCACCCGATCGAGGGACGGCAAGGTCGGTCCCTTTCACGGCACGGTTTTCAGGCTGGCCTTGCAAACGCGTTGCACGCTGGTTCCGCTTTGCATTGTCGGCAACGAACGCCGTCCGCCCAAGGGCTCGCTGATCCTCGATCCGGGCGAAATCGTCATCCGTCAATTGCCGCCGATCCCGTGGGAGCAATACAAGGATTGCACGGCCTTTCAGCTTAAGACGAAAATCAGGGACGCCATCATCGTCGCGCTCGACGAGATGGAAGGCCGAGCGCTGAGAACTTTTTGAACAGAAGGCAACGAAGACAATGAAGGCGCTAAGGAGGGCAATATGGCCAGCGGCAGAAAAAAGCCTTTAACAGACGTGGAACGCGAGCGGATACGCAGCGAGTTGCGGCGCGATGTCGCGGCAAGGCAGAGCGGCTACCGCGAGCGCGCCTTGAAGCTGTTTCCGCATTTGTGCGCGTCGTGCGGGCGCGAATTTTCAGATGCCCGTCTGAAGGAGCTGACCGTCCATCACAAGGATCACGATCACAGCCGCAATCCGCCGGACGGCAGCAACTGGGAACTCCTTTGCATCTACTGTCACGATCACGAGCATGAGAAGCAAGGCATGGCCGGATACGGAGGCGGCGGCGCGCCGGCGGACGACGCGCCAGCGCCGTCCACGCTCTTCAATCCGTTCGCGGCGCTGGACGTCAAGCCGCCTGCCGACCGGAACGGGGACAAGCCGAAATGAAGACGGACGACTTCGATTACGAGCTGCCCGAGGACCTGATCGCGCAGCGTCCGCTTCCTGAACGCAGCGCCTCGCGCATGCTGGTGTTTCATCGTTGCGACGGGCGGGTCGAACATCGGCGCGTTTCCGAGTTGCCGGACTATCTCGATGCCGGAGACGCGGTTGCGGTCAACGACACGCGTGTTATTCCCGCTCGCCTGTTCGGCGAACGCATGGATACGGGCGGACGCGTGGAGCTGTTGCTTTTGCGGGAAAGCGCCGATTCGTCCGCCCTGCCGCAGGACGGGCCGGCCGGCGCTCCGGTGTCGGCCGGAAAGGGGGAGGGGACCCGATCCTGTCGCGCGGTATGGGACGCGCTGTACAAGGCGTCGGGCAAGGCGCGACCGGGTTTGCGTTTTTCGCTGGCGGACGGCACGATGTCCGCCTGCATCCTCGCCGTGAATAAAGGGTGCGTAACCGTGGCGCTGGAAAGCGACGAGCCGCTTATGGCGATTCTCGAGCGTGACGGCCAAATTCCGTTGCCGCCCTACATTGTTCGAGAGGAGGGCGAGGACGCTGCGCAGGATCGCGAGCGCTATCAGACCGTCTTCGCGCGCGCGCCCGGCGCCGTGGCGGCGCCGACCGCCGGTCTGCATTTGACCGAGGCGCTGCTGTCCGATCTGGCCCGCAAAGGCGTCAAAACAACCGCCATCACCCTGCATGTGGGGCCGGGCACGTTCCGGCCGGTCAAGGCCGATCGGATCGAAGACCATGTCATGGACGGCGAGCGATACGAGGTGAACGATCGGGCTGTGGCCGATATCAACGACGCGCGCGACCGCGGCGGACGCGTCGTCGCGGTCGGCAGCACGACGGTACGGACGCTGGAAACGGTCATGGCTCGGCGCGGATTCCTGGTGGCCGGTTCGGGAGAGAGCGATTTGTTTATCCGTCCGCCGTACCGGTTCCGCATTGTG
>SLMC01000087.1 GCA_007133745.1 Kiritimatiellia bacterium | reverse complement strand
TAATCTTTCGCCTTAATCTTTCGCCCAAATCTCTGCCCCTTTTGATGGGGCTGCGATTCGGTCCGGTTCTACGGCTGACGAAGCGCTGCCCTAGGCTTCGGATTATTTTAGAAAGGTTAGTCGATGCCGATTTTGCACAACAACATTGAATTGAATCCGATACACCGTCTGTTCGCACTTGGCTCCTGCGTCGTCCTTCTCTCGGCGCTTTCCATCGCGGCGCGCGCCGAAAAACCCGATTTCTCCACCCCGGAAATGCGAAAAATCAGGCAGGACTATCAACAGCAAACGGAACGGCATACCGAGACCCGCCGACAGGAACTTGAAAAGCTGGTTCAAGACAACCTGGACTGGGCCAACGCCCAGCTTGAAGAAAACACACGCTCGGGCAACATCACCGGCACGGCCATCGCCCGCGTCGCCATCCGCATATTCGAAACCTGCGCCGAGGAAATGAAGAACAAAGGCGATTTCGCCATCCCCGAGCGTGTCCGACGCGAACTGACCGAACGCGTGCAAACCTTGGAAACAAATAAAAAGAACATCGAAGCGAAATACGACATCATCCTCGGCCCCTTGCGGGACCGTTTTTTCTACCGGTTCTCCGATCTCGCGCAAGAGCAAATCGGCCGCATCGTCGCGGAGACTCAGATGAGGGAATGGTTCGATCAATTGATCGAGGGCTCGGCCCCTCCCCCGCCCCTGCCCGCACCCGACGCGCAACCCGGCGAGGAAGCGAAACCCGATGCGCCCCCGCTGCCCGAACTGCCGGACGTGCTCGCCAGCTCGGGCCATGCGGACGACTGGGTCACCGTTGGACACTGGTTCGCCAACGTCAACGCCCTGGAACTGATCCGCATCCCCGTCATGAGAATCGCCGAAGACAGAAAGCATTCGGGCAAAGGCGACATGTCGGGGGCCTCCTACGAAATGCTGTTTCGGCCCCAACGCGTTCTGCAACCGGGCGACGGTCTGGTCTTTCGCATCAAAAGCGTCAAAGGCCGCCTCGGCGCCGACGTGGTGGAATGGCCCAGCGTACGCAACCGCTGGACCCTGTACCTCCGCGTCAGGCCGATCGGTACCACGACCTCGTCGCATGGCATCGAATTGCAAGTCAATGCCGACGCCACGTTTGGAGCCGTTGCGGCCCAACGCCCGACCGCCGACGGCGCGAAACCTGAACCCACGCCCGCGCAACCGGTCAAAATTAGCGTCAAAAGCGCGCCGCCCGGCGCAGAAGTCCATGTGGACGGCGAACGGCAAACCCGCAACAACGTTCCGCTCAAAACCCCCTGCGACATGACTGTCATCGAAGGTCCGCGGGAAATTCGACTGACCCTCTTCGGCTATGTGGACGGCGTCATCAAAGACTTCGAAGCCAAGCCCGGCGCCGTTGCCGAATGGACGTTCGTTAAGGATCGGGCCATGGAAAAATTTACCGTCCGGGCCTTCGCGCGAACAGGCTGGCGCGGCTCCCGCATCCGCGTCAATAAAGGCGACCGCCTGACCATCGCCTCGTTCGGCCAGTGGAGTTGCGGCGAAGGCCGTGAAAACACGGACGGCGACGGCTATCCGCGTCAGCGTTTCCCGCAATACTATCAGGCGCCGCATGGCGACCGACGCCTGATCCGCAACGCCAATTACGGCGCGCTCCTGATGCGTATCGGCGAAGACGGTCCTGTTGGCGTCATTGGAGCCAGAACCCTCCAAATGGTCGCTCCCGCCGATGGCGAACTCTACTTCGGCATCAACGAGGCGCCCGCGCATCTGCGCGACAATTCGGGCGGACTCACCCTCCAAATCCAAAAGTCCTCCGGCGGATCGTAATGTTCGGTTTCAGGTGTCGGGTTTCGGGTGTCTGACAAAGGATTGCAATGCAAACGACCCGCATGGAGGAGCAGGCCATGAACCGACGCGCGCGCGATCCCTGGGTCTCTCCCCTGCTGCGCTGGTTCGGTCGTAACGGAGAACCGATGCCGTGGCGTCGAAGGCCTACGCCCTGGCGCGTATGGGTCAGCGAAATCATGCTGCAGCAGACTCAGGTGCAGACGGTCATTCCCTATTTCGACCGCTTCATTCGCCGCTTTCCCAGCCTGCGCTCTCTGGCCCGAGCCGACCTTCACGACGTGCTCAAGCTATGGGAAGGCTTGGGCTATTACTCGCGCGCGCGCAACCTGCACCGCGCCGCCCGACTTGTGGTCTCGGATCATGGCGGACGGATTCCCCGCAACGCCGACGCCCTGCGACAACTGCCCGGTATCGGCGCCTATACCGCCGCCGCCGTCGCCAGCATCGCTTTCCGGCAACCGGTCCCCCTATGGGACGGCAATGTCCGCCGGGTCATGGCCCGGCTACTGGCCCGCAACGATCCCCCGAGGAAAACGCTCGCTTATTTGCAAGACCATCTCCCGGCCTCCCGACCGGGCGATTTCAACCAGGCTCTCATGGAACTGGGCCGACTCGTCTGCACGCCGCGCAAACCCGACTGCGCACATTGTCCGCTGCGACACGCTTGCCGCGCGCTGAAGACGGGAAAAACCGCCGCATTCCCGGCTCGCGTCGCGCGCTTAGCCGTCCCGTGTTACGATGTCGTCGCCTGCGTCATGAAAAAGAACGGTCGCATTCTGATTGCGCGCAGGAAAACCGACCGAATGCTTGGCGGCCTCTGGGAATTCCCCGGCGGCAAACGCGAGCCCGGCGAAACTTTGGAACAGACCGCACGCCGCGAGACAAGGGAAGAACTCGCGCTGGACATCGAACCGCAAGAGATATTGTGCGTGGTC
>SLMC01000193.1 GCA_007133745.1 Kiritimatiellia bacterium | reverse complement strand
TGCCTCCACCGGCGCAAGGCCGGCGGGCGGCACGGTGCGATGTACGAAATGCGCCATTTCATTTTCCGATGAAAACAGGCTGAAGGCCGCACTCCATAAGCGGATGGTTTTTTTATTGTATGGCGACATCAAAGCGATCAAGATTCATAACCTTGTTCCATGCGGCCACGAAGTCGTCCACAAACTTCATTTGCCCGTCTTCGCATCCGTACACTTCCGCGAGGGCGCGGAGCTGGGAGTTCGAACCGAAGAGCAAGTCGACGCGCGTGGCGGTCCACTTGAGTTCGCCTGTGGCGCGATCGCGTCCCTCGAACAGGCCGTGCGACATCGGCGTCCATTCTGTGCGCATGTCGAGCAGGTTCACGAAGAAGTCGTTCGTCAAGGTCTCGGGGCGCCGGGTGAAGACGCCATGCGGGGCTTGTACGACGTTGGTGTTCAAGACGCGCATGCCGCCGACGAGAACGGTCATCTCGGGCGCCGTCAGCGTCAGAAGCTGCGCCTTGTCGACCAGTAAGTCCTCCGCCGATGCCGCGTATCGCGGCTTGACGTAGTTACGGAACCCGTCTGCGATCGGTTCGAGCACGGAGAAGGAATCCGCGTCCGTTTGTTCCTGCGAGGCGTCCGTTCGGCCGGGCGCGAAAGGCACGGTCGTATCGTGGCCGGCCTCTTTCGCGGCTTGCTCGACGCCGGCGCATCCGCCCAGCACGATCAGGTCGGCCAGCGAGACCCTCTTCCCCCCCGACTGTGTGTCATTGAAGTCTTTCCGGATGCCTTCCAGCGCCTGCACTACGGAGGCAAGCCGGGCTGGCTGATTGACTTCCCAGTCTTTCTGGGGCGCCAACCGAATCCGCGCTCCGTTCGCGCCGCCGCGCTTGTCGGAACCGCGGAACGTGGAGGCGGACGCCCAGGCGGTCGATACCAGATGCGAAACCGAAAGGCCCGAGGCAAGAATCTTGGCTTTAAGATCCGCAATGTCCCGGGTATCGATCAGCTCATGATCGACGGCGGGTACAGGATCTTGCCAAATCAGGTCCTCGGCCGGAACTTCGGGACCGAGATAGCGCGAGCGGGGGCCCATATCGCGGTGCGTCAGCTTGAACCATGCCCGGGCGAACGCGTCGGCGAACGCCTCCGGATTTTCATGGAAGCGTTTCGCGATCGGTCCGTAAACCGGGTCCATTTTCAGGGACAAATCCGCCGTGGTCATCATGGGCCGGTGCTTCTTCGACGGATCGTGCGCGTCCACTACCTTGTCTTCCTCGGCCACGTCCTTGGCCAGCCACTGATGCGCGCCGGCCGGGCTCTTGACCAGCTCCCAGTCGTATTTGAACAGCATGTCCAGATAGCCCGAGTCCCATTGGGTGGGATTCGGTTTCCAGGCGCCTTCGATGCCGCTGGAAATCGTGTCGCCGCCTTTCCCGCTTCCGAAACTGCTTTTCCAGCCCAGTCCCTGTTCCTCGAGGGGGGCGGCCTCGGGCGCCGGCCCTACATGCGCCGCGTCGCCCGCGCCGTGGCACTTGCCGAACGTGTGCCCGCCCGCGACGAGCGCGACGGTCTCTTCATCGTCCATGGCCATGCGCGCGAACGTCTCGCGCACGTCGCGGCCCGACCCCACCGGATCCGGATTTCCGTTCGGGCCTTCCGGGTTCACGTAGATCAGGCCCATCTGCACGGCGGCCAGCGGATTCTCGAGATCGCGCTCGCCGGAATAGCGCTGGTCGCCCAGCCATTCGTTTTCGGAGCCCCAGTAAACGTCCTCTTCCGGTTCCCAGACGTCTTCGCGTCCGCCGCCGAAGCCGAAGGTCTTGAACCCCATCGATTCCAGCGCGCAATTGCCGGCCAATATCATGAGATCGGCCCAGGATATCTTGCGCCCGTATTTCTGTTTGATCGGCCAAAGCAACCGGCGCGCCTTGTCGAGGTTCACATTGTCGGGCCAACTGTTGAGGGGCGCCAAACGCTGATTGGCGGACCCCGCGCCTCCGCGGCCGTCGCCCATGCGATAGGTGCCGGCGCTGTGCCAGGCCATGCGGATGAAGAGCGGCCCGTAATGGCCGTAATCCGCGGGCCACCAGTCCTGGGAATCGGTCATCAGCGCACAGAGGTCCTGCTTCACGGCATCCAGGTCGAGCGACTTGAACGCCTCGGCGTAGTTGAACTGCTCGCCCATCGGATTGCTCTTGGCCGACTGCTGATGGAGCATTTTCAGATTAACCTGATTCGGCCACCAGTCCCGGTTCGTCGTCCCTTTGCCTGCCGGAACTTTTCCTGTTTTTCCTGTCACCGGGCATTTGCTCTCGTTGCTCATAAGGCTCCTCTTCGGGTTGGACTGTTCTGTCATAAGATGCGACGCATCTATATCTCGTCATTTGAAATTGGAATGCGGACATAGCCCGTGTTAGTGCCTTAATCTGCCGCCCCTGCGATAAAAAGCAAGAAGATTCGGTGGACGAGAGCGGGCGACGATAGCGGTGGACGATCATGTCCCAACTCGTTATCCGTTCTCGTCGCCGTTCTCGTAAACCGTCTTTTCCGACTTCTTACATTTGTCCTCCGACCTCTGGGTTGCGGGCATAGCCCCTTTTAACGTCTTCAGGCGCAACACATGGATCGTCACGCCGACAGCGATTACGCCCAGCAAAGCCCGCAACCACCACGTTCGGGCCACGAATACGGCCGAACTGCCTATGGTCACCCACAGGAGCGCCACCGTAACGATCTTCGTATGCAGGGGAATGGCGCCGTGTTCCCGGTAATTCCGGATATACGAGCCAAACCACCGAT
>SLMC01000253.1 GCA_007133745.1 Kiritimatiellia bacterium | reverse complement strand
CGTTTACGAAATGCCGATCGAATGCCAGGACTGGGAAGGATCCCTGGACGCCCTGGTGCGCTTTCTGTATAATCTTCAAAAAGAAACGGCTATGACGGATGTGAGGCAATTGATGATCCGTCCTCGGGGCCAGAGCATGTTGAGAGGACGCTTTTCGCTCGCTTGCATATACATGCGCGCGGACCAAGAGCAAGAACGCGAAATGCGAAAGGACGAATTATGACGAAACAGCGACACGACAATGCGCGAGCCATGGCGATTGCAGGATTTGGCCTGCTGCTCCTTTTATCGAGCGCAACAGCGCAAAACAAGCCCTTGAGGTTGAACTTCGAATCCACGCCGCTGGAAATCGTTTTGCAAAACTACAGCGAAATTACGGAGCGAACCCTGCTGCTGGCACCCAAGCTGCCCACCGTCAACATTACCCTGCGCAGCCAGGGCCCTCTGACGAGGGAGGAATACATTGAAGCCATTCAATCCGTGCTGAGCATGCACGGAATCGTGCTAATCCCGGAAGGCGAAAAATTCGTTCGGGTCGTCCCCGGCAAAAGCGCACGGGAAGAACCCATGATCATCCGGGAAGATGGCCAGCGAGGCGAGCTGGGCGAATCCAGCCAACTGGTCAGCCAGTTGATCACCCTCAAGCACATCGATTTTTCAGAGGCGGACAAGGCCATCAAGCCCCTGCTCCACTCCGCGCGGGGCACGGTCAACCATTTCGAACGCATCAACAGCATTCTGGTCACGGATTCCGAAGCCAATGTCGTGCGCATGCTGCAAATCCTCAAGCACTTGGACCAGCCCGTGGAGATTCGCGAAGAACCGAACGTCGTGCGCATCCGCTTCGCCAAGGCCTCGGAAATCAAGTCTAAATTGGAGGAAATCATCGCCGAATCCCAAAAGGAACAGAAAAAAACCGTCACGGTCACGCGCCCCAGTCCTTCGGGTCCGCCGCGGGTCGTCGCGCAACCGCAAGCCCGGTCAGTTCCCGGCGTCATTCGCGCGCCGCGTCCGGCACGAACGGAGGCCGCAAGTCCGGAAACCGTTCAGGAAATCATCGAGATGGCCGAACGCGGCATTATCCGCGGCAACGTCCATATCGTGGCCGACGACCGCACCAACATCCTGATCATCATCACGCGTCCGGAAAACATGAGATTTTTCGAGAGAATTGTCGAAGTGCTCGACATCGAAACCTCGCCGGACTTCATCACGAAGGTCATTCGCCTGGAACACGCCGACGCCGAAACCGTGGCCACGACCCTGAACACGCTGATCGGATCGACCCGTAAAGAGCAAACAACCGGCGCCGCGCCCGCCCGCAGCGAACCCGGCGCCGACGACCGCGTAGCCCGCTTGCGCGATTATGTCGAGCAACTGCAAACACCCGGCTCCGATGTCGGCGCAAGCAAAATCGGCGAATTGTCGGCCGACAACATCAAGATTCTGTCCGACAAACGCACCAATTCGCTGCTGGTCATGGCCAGCAAATCGGACTTGGCCGCCATTCAAGGCATTATTCAAAGCATGGACATTCAGCTTTCTCAAGTCCTCGTCGAAGCCGTGATCATGGATGTGCAACTCGACGACAGCATCCAAACCGGCATGGACTGGGTTCAGCAGGCCATCGCGGTCTACCAAACGAAAGACGGCGCACGCCAACCCGATTTCGCCTTTGCCGGCGGTGGCGGAGGGGGCGCCTTAACGCCGCGCGACGTTTCGTCGTTGACGGGCAGCGGCAGCATCTCCCCAGGTTCCGGCTTGACCTACTACCTGACTCACTTCGGACTGAATCTCGACGTCGTCCTCAACATGTCGGCCAGCGACGGGCGCACGCGCGTCATCTCCTCGCCGGTCATCGTCACGCACGACAACACGGAAGCTAAAATCGAGTCGGCCATGGAACGTTATTTCTACAAGGGGAAAAAATGGATAGGCACCGCGACGGAAGGCCGTTACGAAGACGATGTCGAAATGCGACGGGTAGGCCTGCATCTGGCCGTTACCCCGCGGATCAACCAGAAACGTTTCGTGGTCATGGAAATCAGTCAGCGCATCGAAGACATTGTCGGGACACAGTCCATTGGCGATACCCAGTGGCCCACCGTGCAATCGCGAGAAATGAACGCGTCGATCGCGGTCCAAGACCGTGAAACCATCGTTTTAGGCGGATTGGTCAGGGAAAAAGAGGAGAAAACGCGACGCGGCATCCCGTTTCTTTATCGGATGCCTCTGATCGGTTGGATTTTCGGCCATCGCGCCCAAGACCACTCGCGTAGCGAAATCATCGTCTTCATCACCCCGTACGTGATGGATACCGAGGCGGACATTGCCCTCGAATCGCAACGCCGTCAGCAAACCATTCATACTCACGACTTGTGGAAAAAAAGCTGGTCCGACAGCCGACTCGCCGATGACGCGCCCGATCGCCATCGCAGAAACCAGGCTCAGCCGACTCCCTCGCATCGCACACCCGAAGCCCAGAAAATTTTCCCGCCCGAACTTCTCGAACACATCCGCCTGCAGGAAGCGCTGTACGAACCGACTGCGCGCATCATGGAGCGGGAACGTGCCGCGTTTCCGTCCCCGGAGGATTGATACTCGGCACGCAAACAGGCACAGCAAACATCGGGCGTCGGGACTTGTGTGCGCTTTCTTCTTGTTGCGCATCCAAGACGACGCGAAGACAGGATTTTAAAACTGTTTAAAAACTAGGAGCGCGATGACATTGGACGCAACGCTTTGGCCGGAACTGACGACTCCATGGGAATCGGTGGTGCAGCCG
>SLMC01000450.1 GCA_007133745.1 Kiritimatiellia bacterium | reverse complement strand
TTGTCGCTGACCAAATGGTGCAGTTTCAGCATGTAGATGTAGCCCACCACGACGCGCTGGGAAAACGCCTCGCCCGTGCGACCGTCGTACAGCACGGATTTGCCGTCCCTGGAAAAACCGGCCCGCTCGATATAGTCGAACACGTCCGATTCCCGAATGCCGTCGAACACGGGCGTAGCCACGCGTATGCCCAGCGCCTTGCAGGCCAGCCCCAAGTGCGTCTCGAATACCTGCCCCAGATTCATTCGGGACGGAACGCCCAGAGGATTCAGGACGATGTCCACCGGCGTGCCATCATCGAGAAACGGCATTTCGAAGTCCGGAAGAATCCGGGCAACCACGCCCTTGTTGCCATGGCGGCCGGACAGCTTGTCGCCCACCGCGAGATTCTTCTTCGTCGCCACGTAGACCCGCACCTGCTTGATAATGCCCGAATCGACCTCGTCCCCGTTCTCGAGACGGCCCACGACACCATCGTGCTCCACATCCAGTTCGGCGAATTTCGACTTGTATTCCCCGACGATCTCGTCAATTTTAACCTGTATGGGACTGCGCTCGATCTGAATGTGATCGCAGACCAGGGCGAGCTTTCTGAGCAAGGTCTTGGTTATCTTCTTGTTGGCGGGGATGACGATTTCGCCGGATTCGGCATCGAGCACATCGAGGGGTATTTTCTCGCCGAGCAGAATATCGCTCAGTTTTTCCGTAATCTCGTCGGTCAGCTTCTGCCGGGTTTCGCGATGTTCGTCCTTGACGGATTTCAGCTTCTGCTTCCGCTCGGTGGCGGTAAATTCCGATCGCTGCACATCCTTGTGCGCCGTAACCTTGACGTCCATAACAATGCCGTATGTCCCGCTGGGCACCGTCAGCGACGTATCGCGAACTTCCGCCGCCTTCTTGCCGAAAATCGCTCTGAGCAGACGCTCTTCCGGCGCCAGTTCCGTCTCGCTTTTGGGCGTGATTTTGCCCACGAGAATATCGCCCGGCTTGACCTCGGCGCCCACGCGCACCACCCCGTCGGGCATCAGGTTCCTCAAGGCCTCCTCGCCGACGTTGGGAATGTCGCGCGTGATTTCCTCCGGCCCGAGTTTAGTGTCCCGAGCGCCGACCTCGAACTGCTGAATGTGAACCGACGTGAAAACATCGTCGCGCACGACGCGTTCGCTGATCAAAATGGCATCCTCGAAATTGTAGCCGCACCACGGCATGAAAGCTACCAGCAAATTCTTGCCGAGCGCCATTTCGCCATCCCGGGTCGCGGGCCCGTCCGCCAGAACAGTTCCCTTTTTCACTTTTTGCCCGACACGAACAACCGGTTTCTGATTGAAGCAAGTCCCCGCATTGGAACGCCGGAACTTCTGCAGCCCGTAAATCTCGTAGGTGTCGGCATCGGTTTTTCTGGCAGGCTTTTTGCCGTCGTCGGACACGATGACGGTATCGGCCGACACATAGGCGACAACGCCGGGCTTGTTGGCGACCACCACCACGCGCGTGTCGCGCGCGACCCGGTCTTCAAGGCCGGTAGCCACGAAGGGACGCTCGGTCTCAAGAAGCGGAACGGCCTGCCGCATCATGTTGGCCCCCATCAGCGCGCGGTTGGCATCGTCATGCTCGAGAAAGGGAATCAAGCCGGCGGCCACGCTCACCACCTGCTTGGGCGACACATCCATATACTCCGCCTTCTCCTTGGCGGCCTCGAGAAATTCGCCGCGATACCGAACCGAAACCGTATCGTTCACGAACCGGTTGTTCTTGTCCAAAGGCGCATTGGCCTGGACGATAACAAATTTTTCCTCCTGATCCGCCGTCAGGTAGTCCACCGTATCGGTCACAACGCCTTTCTTGACTTTTCGGTAAGGACTCTCCAGAAAACCGAAATCGTTGATCCGGGCGTAAATGCACATGGACGAAATCAATCCGATGTTGGGCCCTTCCGGCGTTTCGATCGGGCAAATCCTGCCGTAATGGCTGCTGTGAACGTCGCGCACTTCGAAGCCGGCGCGATCGCGGTTCAAGCCGCCCGGCCCCAGCGCGCTCAGACGGCGCTTGTGCGCCAGTTCCGCGAGAGGATTCGTCTGATCCATGAATTGACTGAGCTGGCTGCGCCCGAAAAAATCCTGAATCACCGCGGACAGCGACTTGGAATTGACCAGGCGTTGCGGCGAGAGCACACCGGTCGTGGGATCGAACAGCGTCATGCGTTCCTTGATCAGGCGTTCGGTTCTGGCCAAGCCGACCCGGCACTGATTTTCAAGAAGCTCGCCAACCGTCCGAACACGTCTGTTGCCGAGATGATCGATGTCGTCGATGCTTTCTTCGCCTTTCCGAATCTTGATCAAATGCCGGACCGTCTCGACCACGTCCTCGGCGCTTAGAACGCGCCGGTCTTCCTCGTCCGCCGTCGTTTTCAAACCGAGTTTCCGGTTGATTTTATAGCGTCCGACCCGACCCAGATCGTAACGGCGGGCATCGAAAAAAAGACGCTTCAGCAATTGCCGGGCATTGGACGGCGTGGCCGGATCGCCCGGCCGCAGGCGATGGTACATGTCCTTGAGCGCTTCGTCCGTGCCGTGCGTCGTGTCCGCCTTGACGCTGGCCAGAAACACGCCCTCGTCCCAGGACACATCCACAACCTCGACCGACTTGTGTCCGGCATCCCGCATCGCGCCCAGCGCCGCCGCGGTCGCCGGCTCGTATTTCCTGCCCAAAACCGTTTCGGAATCGAAATCGTGCACATTGTCCTTGAACACCCGATGCTTCAGCGATTTTTCCGTGTGCTTCTTGTCGAGCGCCAAAGTCTCGATCTTGTAGTAAATGCCCAGCAGCTCCTCGTCGGATCCGTAGCCCAAGGCCCGCAAGAACGAACTGACCAGAAACTTTCTGCGACGACGGCGGCGATCCATGAATATCCAAATCAAATCGGAAATGTCGAACTGGATTTCCACCCAGGACCCGCGATCGGGGATGATCCGCATCGAATACAGCGTTACGGCGTTCGGGTGCTGGGTCTGCTCCGAGCAAATCCCGGGCGAACGATGCAATTGACTGACCACAACCCGGTCGGCGCCGTTCACGACAAAAGCGCCGTCGTCCGTCATAAGCGGAACTTCGCCCATATAGACGCTGTCTTCCCGAATCTCGTCTCCGTCCTTGATGCGGAAGGTCACATGAAGCGGCGCGGCAAAGGTTTGTCCTTCAATACGGCATGCGTTCGCGCTCAGCTTGGGTTCCGAAAGCTCGTATTTGACAAAATCAAGCACGTACCGCCCGTCATAGCTCTCGACAGGGAAAACCTCCTTGAACACGCCTTGCAACCCTTGCGAATTTCTCCGGTTCGGCGCTGTTTCCATCTGGAGAAAACTCCGATAGGAACGGGTCTGAATCTCAATGAGATCAGGCGGTTCAATAACGGCGTTCAGTTTGCCAAAGTTGATTCTCTCCGCCATGGAGGCTTCCCTTCAGTATAAGACCGTTTCCCAACCTTCAGCGTCTTGCTGCGAACCTTGCCGCCTCGCGCCAGACGTTCCTGGCGCCCCCGCAAACCGGATGTCAACCGGACTACTTCACCTCGACAGAGGCGCCGGCCGCTTCGAGCTTATTCTTGACGGTCTCGGCCTCTTCCTTGCTCACGCCTTCCTTGACCGGCTTGGGCACACCCTCGACCAAATCCTTGGCATCCTTGAGGCCCAGCCCCGTCAAAGCCCGGACTTCCTTGATCACGCCGATCTTTTGCGAACCGAATCCGGTCAGCATCACGGTGAATTCCGTCTGCTCCTCGGCAGCGGCACCGGCCGCATCGCCCGCAGCGGGCCCCGCAGCCATGGCGACAGGCGCGGCGGCCGATACGCCCAGCCGATCCTCGAGCGCCTTGACAAGCCGGGACAGCTCCAGAACCGTTATGCCCTCGACCCAGTCGATGAACTCGGCCATTTTACCCGTAACGGCAACCGACGCTTTTTCGTCGGCCGGCGCTGTTTCCTTTTCAGGTTCCTTTACCGCGACGCTCTCTTGTTCTTCTGCCATGATGCTCTCCTGTCCTGTTTGGTTGTTGGCCGGAGATCCCGTGCGATCAGGATTCGGCCTTTTTCTTTTCCACAGCTTTCAGCACGTACAGCAAACTCGACGCTTTCTGCCTGAAAACACCCGCCAGTTTCGACATCGGCGCGGCCAGCGTACCCGCCAGCATGCCGTAGAGTATCTCCCGCGACGGAATATCGGCCAAGGCGACAATGTCGGCTGCGGACAGCGCCTTGCCGTTCAGCCATCCGCCCTTCACGGCCGCCCGTTTGCTCTCTCTGGAAAAATCCCGCAACGCCTTGGACACATCCGTAATCTGCCCTGCGCCGAAAATCATGGCGGTCGGACCCGCCAACGCTTCGGGCATGCTTTCCCAACTCAACGCGCCCGTTACCCTGCTCAGAACAGCGTTCGGCGTCACATGAAAATACGACTGCGTTTCACGCAATTTCCGGCGAAAATCTGAAACCTGCTCCACGGTCAAACCGAGATGATTCACCAGCAGCACGAACTCGCTTTGTTCGAGACGCGATGCGACCTCCCGCTCGATTGCCGCCTTTTCAGGCCTGATTCTTTTCCTGTCCGAAATCGCAACCATGATCAATCCCTTATGTCTATGCGAACCCCAACACCCATAGTGGACGCAACCGAACCCCGCCTGATATAGGCGCCCTTGGCGCCCGCCGGGCGCTCCGCCTTGATCGCCGCAAGCGCCGCCTGCGCGTTCTCGACCAGCAGCGTCTTGTCAAAAGACTTTTTCCCGAAGGGCACATGCACGTTGCCCTGCCGATCCATGCGAAAATCGACTTTGCCCGCCTTGCTTTGTTCCACGGCGGTTTTCGTGTCGTCCGTCACGGTGCCCGTCTTGGGATTGGGCATGAGCCCGCGCGGACCGAGAACGCGCCCCAGTTTGCGAACCTCCTGCATGGCTTCCGGGGTGGCTACGGCCACATCGAAGTCCGTCCAACCGCCCTTGACCTTCTCGATCATGTCTTCAAAGCCGACGAAATCGGCGCCGGCCTGACGAGCCGCTTCGGCGGCGGGCCCGGCGGCGAATACGAGAACGCGCACAGTCTTGCCTGTCCCGTGAGGTAAATGCGCCACACCCCGCACCGCCATTTCGGAACGCTTGGGATCCACGCCCAGCCTGACAGCCAGTTCCATGGTTTCATCGAACCGGGCGGTCTGCTGACGTTTCAGAAACTCGATAGCCTCTTCCAGTTCGACAGCCGTCTTCGGCGCCTCGGCATCGGCCTTTCGCCAGTTTTTTCCGTGCTTGCCCATTGATGCACCCCGTAAATCCTACGCGGGCTTTGCCCGCAACCCAAGTTTGCGGGTATGAGGGTTATGGGCGTGCGCGAGTTTTCACCCGCACACTCACGCACCCGCACACTCGCAAACAATCACGCCTCCAATGTCTTGTTTTTCCTGACCGCGCACGCGAAGCGGAATCAAGGCGGCTAGCCTTCCACCACATCGATCCCCATGCTTCGAGCTGTTCCCGCAACAATGCGAATCGCGTGCTCCGGATCGGACGCATTCAGATCCTTTTCCTTCGTCTTGACAATCTCGCGTATCTGTGCCAGTGTCACCGTGCCCACCTTGTCGCGATTGGGCTGCGCCGACCCTTTGGCCAAGCCGACGGCGCGTTTCAGCAACGAGGCCGCCGGCGGGCTTTTGGTAACAAAGGCAAACGATTTGTCATGATACACCGTAATCACCACGGGAATCACCAGACCCGCCTGATTCTGCGTTGCCGCATTGAAGGCCTTGCAAAACTCCATGATATTGACACCCTGCTGCCCCAGAGCCGGCCCGACAGGCGGCGCCGGATTGGCTTGCCCCGCAGGGATCTGCAACTTGATTTTTCCTGTAATGCGTTTGGCCATGAATGCTTTCCTTGCCGCCTACGCTGCCGTGCGCAAGCTATTCAACACGCTCGACCTGCCAGTATTCCAACTCCACCGGGGCCGTTCTCCCGAAAATAGCCACGGAAACCTTAAGTTTGCCGCGGTCCGGGTCCACCTCTTCAACCGTCCCGTTGAAATTCAAGAACGGACCGTCATTGATTTTAACCGTCTCGCCCGGTTCAAAAGAAATCTTAGGCTTGATTTTTTCGCTTTTCTCCTCCATCTGACCAAGAACGAAGCCCATTTCGTTTTCGGTCAGCGGCGTCGGCCGTTCTCCGCCCATGAACTTGATGATACCCTGAGTGTCTTGAATGAAATACCAGCATTTTTCCCTAATTTTACGCTCTTCGTCGTAGAGCGCCAGATGCAGCAGCACGTACCCCGGAAAAAACTTGCGGCGCGTCGTGGTCTTGACGCCTTTCTTGACCTCCGAAACATTTTCCATGGGGATCACGACCTGGTCGAGATAGTCCTCCATGTCCTCGAACGGAGCACGTCGCAAAAGGCTGTCCTTGACCTTTTGCTCCTGCCCCGTCAGCGTATGCACTACAAACCACTGTTTTTGCATGTCGGACACTCAGCCCCCTGACGGAGTTAACAGTCCAAACACCGTGAGCAGCAATCGGTCGCTCACCCCGACAAACAGGCTCAACAGAATAACCGTCACGATCACGACAATCGTGGATTCCGTCAACGCGCGCCGGGAAGGCCATTCGCATTTCAGGGTTTCCGAAACCACGTCGTTCCAAAACGTCTTGATCCCTTCGATCATCGACCTGGCCTTGTCCATGGGATCAGCTCCACTTCTTTTCAACACTTCGACACAAATCAATGAAGGGCCGCGAAAACTCGCGCGAGTATTGTCCGACCGCAATGCGCGTCCACAACAATTCCGGCCTGACGCGCTTGGGAGTGCGTACACTGGCAGGCCAGGAGGGACTCGAACCCCCAACACCCGGTTTTGGAGACCGGTACTCTGCCAAATTGAGCTACTGGCCTTCCGCGAAACAAACTCTATTTCGTCTCTTTATGCAGAGTCCGTTTCTTGTCGAACCGGCAGAATTTCTTCATTTCCAGACGACCGGTTCCAGCTTTCTTGTTCCGGTCCGTCGTATAATTGCGCCGTTTGCACTCGGCACAGGCCATCACAACCAATTCTCTCGGCATGGCAAACCACCCCTAGGTTCCGCTCCTGTTAAACTGTCGCGAGCCGCTCCGAAAATAAACAGCCGCCCATGCCTACTCGATAATCTTGGTGACCGTGCCGGCGCCCACCGTTCGGCCGCCTTCCCGAATGGCGAAACGCATCTTCTCTTCCATCGCCACCGGCTGAAGCAGTTTCACCTGCAAGGTGACGCTGTCGCCCGGCATGACCATTTTGACGTCTTCCGGCAACGTAACGTCGCCGGTCACGTCCGTGGTCCGCATGTAGAACTGCGGGCGGTATCCCTTGAAGAACGGCGTGTGCCGTCCGCCTTCCTCCTTGCTCAGCACGTACAACTGGGCATCGAACAAGGTATGGGGAGTAATGGATCGCGGCGCCGCCAGCACTTGGCCGCGTTCCACTTCGGTCTTTTTCGTTCCGCGCAGCAGCACGCCGATGTTGTCGCCCGCCTGGCCCTGGTCCAGCAGCTTGCGAAACATTTCCACGCCCGTGGCCGTCGTCTGCGTCGTGGGCCGTATCCCGACCATTTCCACCGTGTCGCCCACCTTGACAATGCCTCGCTCGACACGGCCGGTCACCACCGTGCCGCGGCCTTCGATCGAAAACACGTCTTCGATCGGCATCAGGAACGGCTGGTCGATCGCGCGCGCGGGCTCGGGAATGTAGCTGTCCAGCGCATCCATAAGTTTCGCGATGCACTCGCAGGCCGGATCGTCGGCGGAGTTGACTTGCGTGGCCGACAGAGCATCGCCCTGAATAATGGGAATATCGTCGCCGGGAAACTCGTATTTGGTCAGCAGTTCGCGAATTTCCATCTCGACGAGTTCCAGCAACTCGGGATCGTCCACCAAGTCCACCTTGTTCAGAAACACGACCAGCGCCGGCACGCCCACCTGCCGTGCGAGAAGAATGTGCTCGCGCGTCTGCGGCATCGGGCCGTCCGCCGCGCTGACCACGATGATCGCGCCGTCCATCTGCGCCGCGCCCGTAATCATGTTCTTAACGTAATCCGCATGGCCGGGACAGTCCACATGCGCGTAGTGGCGCTTTTCGGTGCTGTACTCGACATGCGAAGTCGCGATCGTCAGAATCTTGGTCGCGTCGCGACGGCCCGCCGACTCCGACGCCTTGGCGACCGTGTCGTAGGGCACAAAGTCGGACATGCCCTTGAGCGACTGCACCTTCGTGATGGCGGCCGTCAAAGTCGTTTTGCCATGATCGACGTGACCGATCGTGCCAACGTTCACATGCGGTTTCGTCCGGTCGAATTTTTCCTTTGCCATGATGTCTCCTCCGTATACGTCCTGGTTTTCGTTTCCGCCCCGGCAATGGAGCCCATGAGCGGGATCGAACCGCTGACCTCATCCTTACCAAGGATGTGCTCTGCCAACTGAGCTACATGGGCCGGCGCTCGCATCCAACCCTTTCGCCAAGCGGCAAAAAAAAACAACAACGCGCTTCATGCCGACCCGTAAAACCGGCCTTGAAGAGCGTCCTTGTCATCTATTAGCATAGCCGACACATTCGCCCATTGAGGGGTAAAACGAGCGCATACAATAGCAGGCCTTGTTCGCTTGTCAACTTTTTTTGAAAAATATTTGCGATTTTTTTTTACAGGTTTTCAAGGGACTTCATCGCATGCGTCCGGCGCCGTGTCCCTGCGCATCCGAAATCCGGCGCCAATCTTGCTACGAACCGGGATGCATGCGCTCCTCCAGCGCGCGCCCGAACGCGCGGCAGCCCACTTCGCGGGCTCCGTCCGTCAGCCGCGCCAGATCGTACGTGACGACCTTGTCCCCGATCGTCCGGTTCATCGCCGCCACAATCAGATCGGCCGCCTCGCGCCAGCCAAGATACGCCAGCATCATGACGCCGGACAGGATCAGGGATCCCGGATTCACCTTGTCCTGGCCGGCGTATTTCGGCGCCGTTCCGTGCGTGGCCTCGAACACGGCCGTCCCGGTCTCGTAATTGATGTTGCCGCCCGGCGCGATGCCGATCCCGCCCACGCACGCCGCCAGCGCATCGGAAATGTAATCGCCGTTCAGGTTCATCGTCGCGATCACCGAGTACTCGGACGGCCGCGTCAGGATCTGCTGCAGAAAGGCGTCGGCGATCACGTCCTTGACCAGCGTTTTTCCGGGCGGCGCCGTCCAGTCGCAATCCTCGGCCGCCGCGGCGATGTCCGACAGCTCGCCCCGCGCCAGTTCGTAGCCCCAGCGCTTGAACCCGCCTTCGGTGCATTTCATGATGTTGCCCTTGTGCACCAGCGTCACGCTCGGCAAGCCTTGCTCGTGCGCATAGCGAATCGCCGCGCGAATCAAGCGTTTCGACCCCTCTTCCGAAACCGGCTTGACGCCCAGCGCGGACGTCTCGGGAAAACGGATCGTCGTCACGCCCAGTTCGTCCTGCAAAAAACGCGTCAGGCGCCGGGCCTCCGGACTGCCCGCTTCCCATTCGATGCCCGCGTAGATGTCCTCGGTGTTTTCGCGGAACACGACCATGTCGGTTCGCTCCGGATGCCTGACGGGAGACGGTACGCCCTCGAACCAGCGCACGGGGCGCTGGCACACGTACAAATCCAGCCGCTGCCGCAAGGCCACGTTCAGCGAACGGAACCCGCCGCCGACCGGCGTGGTCAACGGCCCTTTGATCGCCACGACATGATCGCGAATCGCTTCGACCGTCTCGTCCGGCAGCCACGTGTCGGCGCCGTAAACGCCGTTGGCCTTCTCGCCGGCATACACCTCCATCCATGCGATGCGGCGCCGTCCGCCATAGGCCTTCTCTACCGCGGCGTTCCAAACCCCCATCGCCGCCGCCGTAATGTCGGGCCCGATCCCGTCCCCTTCGATAAAGGGAATGATCGGAAAATCCGGCACCGTCAAACGGCCTTGCGCATCGCACTCGATTCCCGCTCCGCCAGCCGGCGCCGCTATCTTGTCGTACTTCATCGCCCTGCTCTCCCGCTATGCATGAAAAGCGCATATCCTTGACACGGAAACACGCGTGATGTCAACAACTATGCGCAAGTATCCCGCGCGTTTTACGATCATTTTGTCGAGGCCAGATTGAGATCCAGCAGCCGTTCGAGGATTTGTTCGTCGGCGAGGTCGGCGGGGAAGCCGTAGGCGGCGGCGACGGCTGTGTCGAGTTTCTGGTGACAGGACGCCAGCCAGGCGGGACGCTCGTTGTACAGATTGGTGAGCGTGCGCTTCTTGAGCTTCGCTGCGCATGAATCATCACGCGGGACAATCCGAGGATAGCGCACCGTGCCGACTTTGAACGAGCCCCGGTCTTCCGCGGTGGCCGGGTCAATGTAGCGGTCCCACGGTCCGCCAACCGTGCCGGGGAATTCCAGCGTCTCGGTCTGCGTCCATTCGCGCGGGTTCAGCCAGTTTTCGCGCAGGTCGTTCAGTTCACGGGCGGCTTCGGCGATGGCGGCATGGGTGGCTTGCGTGGCATGGGCATCTTCGTGCGTAGCATGGGCATCTTGCGTAGCATGGGCATCTTGCCCATGGGTGGAATCCACGGGCGGGACGCCCGTGCCACTTGCGGGTGTGGCGCTATTATCTTCCAGCACGCCCGGCGGGAACGGGAAGGTCTCGAAACAGGTGGTGGGCGTGTAGCGGGGGCGCGTTTCCAGTCGGGTACCCATGCGCAACGCCCAGACTTCATGAAAACGGGAATGGAGAACGCCGAAGAAAAGATCGTCGGAGCGGGCGAAGACCAATGTCCCCTGGTTACAGAGATCCTCTTTGTTGATCCAAATAAAAAGACGATGCTTTGATACTCCCGGCGTTGCAATATACCTGTAAGGTCCAGCCAACACTTTGCGCATTTCTGGTCGTGGCCGAGCATATTGCCACCAAAGCCCTCTGAAATCATCACGTCTTTCTTGGCGAACGGGCAACACGACGGTTTTCACATATTCAAAAGGCTTTTC
>SLMC01000157.1 GCA_007133745.1 Kiritimatiellia bacterium | reverse complement strand
GTGGATGTCGTGACAAAGTTCGATACGGAAGGGTACAGTACGCGCATCGCCGGCGAAGCGAGGGATTTCGATCCTCTCGCGTTGATGGACCGACACGATGCGAAACGGCTGGATCGATTTTCCCAATTCGCGTTGGCTTCGGCGCGGATGGCGGTCGAACACGCCGGTCTTGATATCGCGCACCTGGATCCCTATCGCATCGGCGCGGTTGTCGGATCCGGGTCGGGCGGCATCGAAACCACGGAAAAAGGCGCCTTTCAGCTCTTTCAGCGGGGGCCCGGCCGCGTGTCCCCGCTATCCGTGCCCATGATGATGGGCAATGCGGGTGCGGCGATCGTGTCGCAGCGCCTGAATCTGAAGGGTCCGACTTTCGGGGTCGCCTTGGCGTGTTCCACGGGCGCCGTCGCTATTGCGCAAGCTATGAACAGCCTTTTGCTGGGACAGGCGGACGTCATGCTGGCGGGGGGCAGCGAAGCCAGCGTCACGCCGCTATCCATGGCTGCTTTCGGCACATGCGGCGCCATGTCGCGTCGGAACGAATCCCCGCAAACCGCTTCGCGTCCGTTCGACAAGGATCGCGACGGTTTTGTCATGGCCGAGGGCAGTGCCGTGCTGGTCTTGGAATCCTGGCCGCATCTGGCCGCGCGCGGAGGACGGGCCATAGCCGAATTGGCCGGATTCGGCATGACCAGCGACGCGTATCATATCACCCAGCCCGATCCGGACTCCAAACCCGCCGCGCGCGCCATACGAAGCGCGTTGAGCATGGCCGACGCTTCGCCCGCCGATGTCGGGTATATCAACGCGCATGGCACCAGCACGCCGATGAACGATCCGGCCGAAATTCGCGCCGTCCGCCTTGCGCTCGGGGAGGCGGCGGATCGTGTCGCCATCTCGAGCACCAAAAGCATGCTGGGGCACATGCTAGGGGCGGCCGGCGCTGTTGAAGCCGGCATCGCGGCGCTCGCCCTGCAACATGGCCGTGTGCCGCCCACGATCAATGTCGAGCATCGGGATCCGGAGTGCGATCTCGATGTCGTGCCCAATACGGCACGCGACATGCCCGCGTTAAATCTGGCCCTCTCCAATTCGTTTGCTTTTGGCGGACACAATGTTTGCCTCGCGCTCCGTCGCGCCGAAAGCAAGCGGACATAGCGTACGTGCGTTCGACACGCATTGATCGAACTGACTTGCCCCCGTAAAACGCCTGTTTCCATTCCTGCATGCAATATGCTCGACAAATCCATGGCGAACCGGCTACTTTCATCCGGTGAAAACAAGACTTTAAAGGAGCGGGCCATGGCACGATTGATTGTTCGGGGCGGGAAACGGCTGAGCGGCGAGTATACGGCGCCCGGCAACAAGAACGCGGCATTGCCGATGCTGGCGGCCGCCGTGCTGACCGACGAACCGGTCGTGTTGCGCAACGTGCCGCTGATCGAGGATGTGCGCGCCATGCTGGCCATATTGGAGTCGCTGGGGGCGGACGTGAGTCTGGTCGGGCATCGGGCGACGATCTGCGCCAAGGCTTTGCGCAAGCGGGTTATTCCCCGCGAGTTGTGCGCTATGGCGCGTTCTTCCATTCTTATGGCCGGTCCTCTGGCGGCGCGGCATGGCGCGGCGACTTTGTTTCCGCCGGGCGGCGATGTGATAGGCCGGCGCCGGCTCGACAGTCATTTCGAGGGGTTGCGCCGATTGGGCATCGAGGTGAGCGGACTGGATCGGTACGCCTTTCGGCGCAAACGGCTGCGCGGCGCCCGCATCCTGCTGGACGAGGCGAGCGTCACGGCTACGGAAAACATCGTGATGGCTGCGACGCTGGCCGAAGGGGTCACAACGGTGTACAATGCCGCCTGCGAGCCGCACGTGCAGGATTTGTGTCGCATGCTCAACGCGATGGGCGCGCGCATTTCGGGGATCGGCGCCAATTATTTGCGTATCGAAGGCGTGCCGAAACTCGGGGGAACGGATTGCCGGATCGGGCCGGACTATATCGATGCGGGCAGTTTTATCGCGGCGGCGGCGCTGACCGGCGGCTCCTTGACCATCAGGAACGTGCCCGACGACGTGTTCGATGTCATCGCACGCCCGTTCGCGAAGCTGGGCGTGAATTGGACGCTGAACCACGGCATGCTGACTCTGCCGTCCAAGCAGACGCTCAGAGTGAAAAACGATTTCGGCGCGGCCATTCCTAAAATCGAGGACGGGATATGGCCGGGTTTTCCATCGGACCTGATGAGCGTGGCGATCGTTGTCGCGACACAGGCCAAGGGCACGACGCTGTTCTTCGAAAAACTGTTCGAAAGCCGCATGGTCTTTGCGGATCGTCTGATCGACATGGGCGCGCGCATGGTCCAGTGCGATCCGCATCGCGTGATCGTGACCGGCCCGGCCGCTTTGCGCGGCGCGCCCATGACCAGCCCGGATATTCGGGCGGGCATGGCCATGATACTGGCCGCGCTGGTTGCGCGCGGCGAGAGCGTAATCGACAACGCCCAGAGCATCGATCGGGGCTACGAAAGCGTCGAGCGGCGTCTGCGTCGGCTGGGCGCCGATATACGGCGGGTTTAGCGGCAATTCCCTCTAATCCACCGGCTCTGCCGGTGAGAATTGAAAAGGTTCTACCGTTTCGAGCGTGGATGGATCAGCGAATCCGTTAGACGGAAGCCTGTTTTCAACGGCGCCTCGGTATAATCCGCCAGAGATTAGGGCGAAAGATTAAGGCGAAAGATTAGGGCTCAAGGCGCGAACCCCTTAATCTTTTACCCTAATCTTTCGCCTTAATCTTCTCTGCGAAGATGAAGTTCATCGGCTCC
>SLMC01000178.1 GCA_007133745.1 Kiritimatiellia bacterium | reverse complement strand
TGTGCGGCTTGAACTGTCGACCGGCAGCGGCGCCGAGGCGGAAGCGGCCTGGGCCCTGCTGCCCGAGCCGCGAGCGTTTCCGGGCTGTGCGGACTATGCGATCGAGCGGGCGCTTTTGCGGGCGGCTTGTCATGCGGCGGCGGGCCGCGACACGGCGGGCGCGCGTTCGTTTCGGAATGCGTTGAAGCTGTACGGCGTATCTTCGGCGCAGGGCGCCCGGACGCGTGCCGCGTGGGTTCTGGCGGAAACGATGGCGAAACGAGGCGTGCAGATCGCATGCCCGAATCTGTGGCGGGCGTGCGAGGCGACGCTGGCCGAAGCCGAGACCGCCACGCGTTTCCCAGCGCTTCAAACCCGGTTTGAAACGTTGGGCCTGACCGGAATGGCGCTTAGATAACGCCGTTGGGGACCGAATATGGCGATTGTCATTGAGAATCCTTGTATGCGAGTTTGTGAGGTTGAGAACAATCCGTGGCATTGTATGATGCGGCGTGTTCAGGTCAGGGCGAGTCGGGTATCAGGCCGGGCAGGGCGGATGATGCGGCGCGTGTCCGGTTCAGCTCGGCCTCGTGCAGACGTTGCAGGCTGGGATAGATTCTGAAGGCCATCCAGCGCATCAGGCGGTCGCGCAGGCGGTTCTTGCCGAAGCGCGCGAAGCCGTGCGTGTAGCTTTTGCCGTAAGGATCGAAATAATAGCTGTGCGGTATGGCGCGAATCCCTTCGCGCTTGAGCAGAACGCGAAGCGCTTCGGTGACCATGATGCCCGAGCAAATCATAATGGCCGAAATCAGCGCCGGTCCTTTCTGCCGTTCGAAATCCACTTTCGACGCATTCATGTGGCGGCCCTTCGGGATTTTGGGCAGCAGGCCGACGCCGAAGCAGGCGAGACGTTCGGCGCGGGTCATGCCGGGCTTGATCCCGAAATAGCGATCGAACGACATGCCGTCCGGCGCGAAAATCTGAACGGAGCTTCCGTAGCCCACCGGACCGGCCGTGATGGCGTACAAGCCCTTTTCCCGAGCCTTGTCGAAAACCATGCGTCGGGCGTCGATCTCGAAAAACTCGATGCCGTCAACCACCAGATCCGCGCCTTGAAGAAATTCATCGATATTGTTTGAATCGACGGCGACCGGATACACGCGAACGTTGGCCTGCGGATTGATTCTTTTGACCGTTTCAGCCATGACCTCGGCCTTGTTGCGGCCCATGGTGTCGCAAAAAGCGCCCGCCTGACGATGCAGGTTGACAATGTCGAACTCGTCGGGATCGGCAATAATGAAGTTGCCCACGCCCAATCGAGCCAAGGTCAACAGGTGATGGCCGCCTGCCGCTCCCATGCCGACAATGGCAACGGTGGATTTTCGCAGAATCTCCTGTTCGTGCTCCTGCAATAGCCCGATGTTGCGCGAGGTCGCTTCCGCATAAAAATCCGTATCAAGTTTATTCATGATCAATCCTTTCGTTGTTTCCTGTCTATGAATGCATCGTCCCCGCAGAATTACCCGAAAAAATTTTCATAAACCCCTTGACAGCAGACCGACTGGTCTGTATGTTTATGGTGTTATGAATAGAAAAGATTTAAAAAAAGAGGCGGATCGGCAGGTGAAGCGGGATATATTGATCGAAAAGGCTGCGGTCATTTTCGCGCGGAAGGGCTATAGCGCATGCGGCGTTCAGGAACTTATCGGTCATTTGGGGCTGAGCAAGGGCGGTTTTTATTGGCATTTCGCGTCGAAGGAAGATTTGTACCGTGAAATTTGCCGGTTTCAATGCCGTCGGCACCGCGAGATGTTTGACGCTTTACTGGCGAACGACAGGCTGGATTCGGAAACGGCTCTGGCAACAACGCGCCAAATGCTCGACTGGTTTTTGGACCGACCGGACGAGCTGCGGCTGATTATGGATTTTCATCATGAGAGCCATACGGCGGCGATTCGCGAGGAATTGGGTCGTCTGGATCGCGATTGGATACGTATTCTGGTCAATTTAATCGAGGCGTTGGCCGCGAAAGGGCTGGTTTGTCAGGCCGGTCCGTCGGAAGCTCTGGCCCGGCAATGTCTGGTGTTTTTTCACGGTTTGCTGTTGTTGTACGGGGCGCAGGGCGACAAGGATGCTGTGCACGAGGCCTGGGATATGTTTTTGCGCCGTTTGTTTTTGAGCGACGGGATTCGGCGGGAGGGCGCATGAATCGAGGTTCGGGAATTTTCGAGCGAGGGATTCTGGCGTTGTCGGGATTCGGTCTGAAACGGTCGAAAACGGCGTTGGCGCTGTATGCGGTGGCGTTGGCGTTGGCGGTGGCGGGTGCGGCTCGGCTGGGGTTCGATGCGAGCGTGGACGTTTTTTTCGATCCCGAGACGCATTCCTGGATTCGCGGCAAGGAGGTGACGAGCCAGTTTGCAGCGGAAGAGCAGGTGGTGGTGGCGTTGCATGCTGCAGACATCTTCACGCCGGATAATCTGGCGCTGATTGCGCGGCTGACCGAGCGTTTCGAAGAACTGGATCATGTGGACGAGGTGATCAGTCTGACGACGGTCAACGACATTAAGGGCGAGGACAACGCTTTCTTCGTGGAGAAGCTGCTGGGGGACGGGCCGTGGTCGGATGCGGCGGCGTTGCGCGAGATTCGCGAGCGCGCGCTGGGGAATCCGCTTTTCGTGAAGAACGTGATTTCGACCGACGGGCGGACGGCGGGAATATTGGTGGATGTCGAGGATGTTCCCGGATCGGACGCTTCGGAGCGCCAAGCGCTTGTGAAATCTCTGCTGGCCATTTTGGCGGAGGAAGTTCCGGCGGATGTGTCGGCTCACCTTAGCGGGAACGGCGGG
>SLMC01000199.1 GCA_007133745.1 Kiritimatiellia bacterium | reverse complement strand
GCGTCGCGCATTCATACCGCGATAAGGTATTGGGACGACATTTTCATCGTGCGCGACATGGGTTCCAGCAACGGAACGCTGCTCAACGGCCGGAAGATCGAAGTCGCCAAGCTGACGCCGGGCGATGTGATCAAGGTCGGCGACACCGAGATCGCCGTCGTGCCCGAGGCGACGCCATCGGATGTGACGCTGGTCAATCGTCCGGAATAGGCCACCTCCCGCCTCCGCCATGCCGTGCGTTTTTCACAATAACGGGTATATATTCGACCCCGTTCCTTCCGTCAACGGAAAACCCGTCCCCGGCAGGAATGTGGTGCGAAAAAACAAAAAAGGGCTTGATTTTGAGAGACTTATGCGTAGAGTGACTTTGTTTTTGGCGTCAACGGTGTTGGCGTTCGGGCCGATCATGCGAATCCGCGCACATGCGCGGGGTTGGCATTCGGCAAAAACAACATCAAACAGAGAGGGAGGACGGAGATGGGTATTGCGTCGCTGGTGATTGGCATTGTCGCGGTTATCATGAGTATGATCCCCTGTGTCGGATGGTTGGCGCTGCTGCCGGCCGTCGTCGGACTGGTCTTGGGCATCTTGGAATTCAACAAGAAAAAGAAGGCGGAAGCGCCCAAGGGCATGAGTCTGGCCGGGATCGTGCTCAATATCGTAGCCTTGGTGTTCATTGTCGTCTGGATGGCGGTGATGGCACGGGCCGGGTCGGCCTTGGAGAAGGGCCTAAAGGAATACGGGGAGGAATACGGGCAGGCGCTGCAGGAGAGCGTCGAAACATTCGAGCGCGTGGTCGAAGAATCTCGGCAACAGCAGGAAGAAGTTCTGAAACAGCAAGCCGAGCAGGTCGAGTAGGCGCGTGATTCATCAATGGTTGCAATTGTTGCGGCTCGGCAACGGAGAAGCCGCCTAAAAATGCGCCGGGCTTCGCAGGAAGCCCGGCGCTTTTTTCATCACGGATGAAACCTTATTCCCGCCTTTTTTCGTGGCGACGCTACGCTTGGATTAATGCTGCTCTGCTGGCGCTGCTGCTCTTGGGCCTGCTGCTGGCCCGCAACATTCGGACGCTGCCGACGGGTCTATTTCTCGGCGACATTCGCTTGCCCGAGACCTGTCTCGTCAGCCGGGCGACCGGACGCCCGTGCGCAGGCTGCGGTATGACCCGCTCGATTGTTCTGGCCAGCGCCGGGGACTGGCGGGCTTCGTTGGCTATGCATCCGTCCGGAATCTGGCTGTTTGTCTACGCCTTGTCGCAAGCGGCGTTTCGGGCGCTGGCGCTGGTCTGGCGCCCATCCGTCACCGTGCGGATCGCGATTTGGGACTTGAGCGTATCTCTGGGCGGCTTCGCGCTGGCAAGCCAGGCGCCCTTGGCGCTTCGATTGCTGGCAGGGCCATGATTGGAAAGTGTAGGCCCTTCACAATGCACTTTATGAATGACGTATTTGTGTGTCCCTATGAAAACCTGCTTCCGCCGATGCGGGGGATTGTCGGGTTTGGCATCCGCAAGCGATCAATCTGCCCACAGATTCTGCGGAAGACCCTTAAATAAAAAAGCCGATTAAACTGGCTGTGTCAACTGAGCCTGTTCGCCGTGCCGGGCGGATCGGTCAGAACCGTGTTTTCGGGCGTCGGCAACGGGTCGGGATAATCGAGGGTGTAGTGCAGGCCCCGACTCTCCTTGCGCCGTTGAGCGGAACGGACTATCAGGTGGGCCACGGCTGCGATATTCCGCAATTCGAGGATGTCCGAGGTCAGGCAATAGTCGAGGTAGTATTCCCTGATTTCGGCCCGGAGATTCACAATGCGGCGCAGAGCCCGCTCCAGACGCTTGTCGGATCGGACGATGCCGACATAATCCCACATGCATGTGCGCACTTCGTTCCAATTATGCTCCACGACCACCGCTTCGTCGCTGGGCACGGCATGGCCGGACGTCCAATCGGGAATCGCCGTGCTCTGCGCCGCGTTGAAGGGAGGTAGCGCGACAAGTTTGCTTGCCATTTCACGGGCGCAGACCAGCGCTTCCAGCAGCGAGTTGCTGGCCAGCCGATTGGCTCCGTGCAAACCGGTACAGGCGACCTCTCCACAGGCGAACAGCCCGCGAACGCTCGTCGCCCCGTCCACATCGGCCTCGACGCCGCCGCAAAAGTAATGGGCGGCCGGCACCACCGGAATCAGATCCGTCGCCATATCGATGCCAAAGCCCAAACATGTGCGATAGATGTCCGGAAAGCGGCGCATCAAAAACGTGCGGGACTGATGGCGAATATCCAGATAGACGCAGGGCGAACCGGTCGCTTTCATTTCCCGGTCGATCGCGCGCGCCACGATATCGCGCGGCGCCAGATCGGCGCGCGGATCGGCGCCGTCCATAAAGGCGCGCCCTTTTTTATCCACCAGTCGCGCGCCCTCGCCGCGGACCGTCTCGCTGATCAAAAACGATTTGGCTTGAGGATGATACAGACACGTAGGATGAAACTGGATAAACTCCATGTTTTTGATGCGCGCGCCCGCCCGCCAGGCCATGGCCACGCCGTCTGCGGTGGCAATATCCGGATTGCTCGTATACAGATAAACCTTGCCCCCTCCCCCGCTGGCCAGTACCGTGGCGGCCGCGCGCACGGCAAACACCTCGTTGGATACGCGGTCCAGCGCGTAGGCGCCCACGCACCGGTTCTCGCCGTCCAGGCCCAGCCAGCCGGTCGTGATCAAATCGATCAACATGCAATGCTCCATGACCGTTACCGACGACTCGCGCTGGACCCGCTCCAGCAGAACCTCTTCAACCCTCCGTCCGGTAATGTCGCCCGCATGCAGAACCCG
>SLMC01000456.1 GCA_007133745.1 Kiritimatiellia bacterium | reverse complement strand
TTTCGGTCTTTTGCAGACTGTCATGCAGCTCGGCAATCTGCCCCTCGATTTTCTTTTTGGTTTTCGGCTTGAGCCGGCCCAGCCGCCCCTCCGGTTGCCTGGCTTCGAGATAGGCCGCCACGCGCTGCCGGGCCTCGGCGGCCAAAGATGCAACGTCGGCTTGATTGTCGGACTGGGCCGGCAGCAGTTTCGCGTCCGGCTTGCCCAGCGCGCTGGTCGCGAGCGCTTGCACTTCACTGACGTTGGCGAACAGGGGCGCAGCGGGGTCCCGGGCGTCGGCATACCTGTGCTTGCGCCACCAGTTGCGGCAAATGTCGCCGATGATTCCCGTGTCGTTCTCCAGCAGTTCGGCATCCGGATCGTGTCCGCATTCGAAAGCGTAGCTCTGCAATATCCGGTTGCAGAACCCGTGGATCGTGAAAATGGCGGCATTGTCGAAGTTCATCAGGGCGGTTCGGATACGGATTATTCGCGCCGTATCGTCATCCGGCTCGCCATGCGCCTTCACCGGCATGCGCGCGACGCGCTCGAGCCGGTCCAGATCGGGATCGGCGGGGTCAAGTCTGCCGGAGAGATACGCATTGCATTTGACCAGGATAGCGCGCATCCGTTCGCGCAGCTCGCGGGTGGCGGCCTCGGTAAAGGTGACCACCAGGATTTTCTCCACAGGCAGCCCTTCCGCCAGCGTCAACCGCAAATAGACATTCTGGATCTGATACGTCTTACCCGTGCCCGCACTGGCCTCGACCAGTGTCGCGCCGTTGAAGTCGTATTCGGGATCAAACACCGCGGTATCAAAAGCCGCCATCAGTTCTTCCCCTCGGTAATTTCGACGTCGGCCCGAAAGTCGAAAAACGGCTCCCAAAAATCCTTTGCCGTTTGAGCAAACTCGGCGGCATGCGCAAACGGGCCGTCCGCGCCGAACGCCCGCAGCATATAGGGGTCGGCATCGTCGCCTGAAGCCATAAACGCCGAACCCCATGCTTTCCTGGCGGCTTGAAGCGCCGCCTGCTCCGGGCTTGTGTCGGCCGCCTTCCTGGCGGACGGATGACGCAATGCATGGACATACGCATACGACGCCTTTTCCGTGAAGCACAGCGTTTGCGCCTGGCCTGCGCGGTACATGTCGATATAGCGTTGAAGCCATTCGCCCGCTTTTTCCGGCTCTATCGGACGCAGCGCCAGGCTTTCGTATTTTTTGTTTTCCAGCGCCTTGCCCTCGATGCAGAGCGATGTCATTTCAAAGTTGGCCGCGCAAGCGAGCACATGCCTGAGCCAGGCCGCCATTTTGCCCTTGGCCGTTGGCGAAACGCACCTGAAATGCAATGCCGTCGGCTGCGCGCCAATATCGAAAGACTGAAGGGTTCCGTAAACAGAGCCGGATCCCGCCTCCACAAGCAGGTTTTTCATGTCGCCGTCCTGCTGACGACGCAGAATATCCTTTAACGCGCCATAGTCCGCCACCCGAGCCGCCAGGAGGGTTTCGACCATCGCCCACTTGTCGAAGAACCAGTCCCGGCCCCATTGCCCCAGCGGCAGTTGGCCCTGTTCGGTCAACTGTTGAAAGACTCGCTCGGCCCTATCCCCTGCATTCAGGGCGTCATCTGTTATTTGCGCCTTAATGATGGCCTCGCGCACCGTGTAGTCCTTCAGACTGTCCGGATCGAATTCCTCCTGGTCGGGCAGCACGAGCGCATGCTGCTGGTCGAACCGCACGCCCAGCACATCCTGATAATAATGCCGGGCCGGATTTCTGAAAAAGCCGACGAGTTGCTCGATGTCAAACGTCTGGCGCGTCTCGGGCAAGCCCGCCGCCTGCGGCGCCGCGACTGGCGGAATCTCCGACGGCGAGTTTCTGTCCCCCGACGTTTCAGGTCCGGCTCGCCGAGCCAGCAGTGTGCGCGCCGCCGCGCCGTTTTCGCGCGAATAGGAAAAGCGCTTGTCGGCGGGGTCGCGGATGAAATAGACCGGATTGAACGCCTGCAGACGGTGTTCGACCTTCGTGCATTTCGACGCACCGGCAAATTCCAGCAGCTCGCGGATCAGCACCGAGGATGGCGCGGACTGATTGTCGCTTTCGGAAAAGCCCGGATAGCTCAGGTAAAAGACGTCCCGCGCCGAGAGCATGGCTTCCAGGAACGCGGTGCGGTCGTCTATCCTCGGCGTGCGATCGCAGCGTTTGCGCTTTTTTTTCTGAAGATCGTAGGCGGGCCGGCTGTCCCGCCGCGGGAATGCGCCGTCGCCCATGCCCAGCAGACATATCGCCTTGCGCGGCGTGCTGTTGCCCAAACGCAACGCGCTGAAAACCACGGCGTTGTTCGTTGTGTCCGTTCCGCTTGCCGCGCTTTGCAAATGCGTCTGCATGAATTTGCGGACGATACCGATACCCGCCTGAAGGCTTGCCGCATCCGCCGCCGCGGCGCTTTTGCCTAGAGCTTCCACGGCCCGGCGCAACAGTTCCACGTCGCGGAACGAATCGTTGTCCACGACAAAAAACTCGTCCACGACCCGCCCCAGCTTGTCCACCCATTCCCCGAGGGTATGACGGGCGGCGCCATAGTCGGCGAACGCGCCGAGTTCTTCGACAAACCGAGCCAGCTTGCCCAGCAGCGCCGCGTCATCGCCTTCGGCAATGTCGCAAGGCCACGGCGACGTTGGATGGACTTCGGCAGGAAGCGCTCCCAGCAGATAGCCTTTCAAGAGACGGTCCAGCCCATGCCGCCACGAGGTGGCCTCGGTAAAGGACACCTCTGTGACGTGTTCGCGATGCGTCGCTCCGCGTCCCCAGCGGATGCCGGCGGCGTCGATCATCTCCGCGATGCGCTC
>SLMC01000220.1 GCA_007133745.1 Kiritimatiellia bacterium | reverse complement strand
GAGAAATCTGGACTATGACGGATTTCCCGCTTGATTGCGTCGATTTGCAACGGATCGAACCCGAATACGCCGACATCATAAAAATGAAAGGCAAGGTGGTCCATGAGCGTTGTCCAGGTCCTGATAGAGGAAATTTGAACAATTTCTAAAACAATTGGACACCCAAGACGGCGAAGCCGCACCATAATCGCGCGAACATTCAACCTTCCACCTCCTGCGTTTAACCTTCGACTTTTCGCCCTTGCATTCCGCCCCTGAAATATGGCATAGCTTTACCGATTCCGATATTTAACATGGGCGGGACGCCCATGCCACTCCGCGTTGAAGCGGATCACGTCCCGCAACAGGAGACCCTTATGACAAAGCCCGACAACAAGGAACAGGCCATCGCCGAAATCAGAGCCAAGCTGAAGATACTGCTGGTCGAGCAGCTTTCGCTCGAAGATGTCGTCGCCGAAGACATCGAGGACGATGCTCCGCTGTTCAACGAAGGGCTCGGCCTGGATTCCCTGGACGCCGTGGAAATCGTCGTCATTCTGCAACGGCATTTCGGCGTCGAAGTCAAGGATATGGAAATGGGCCGCAAGATATTCCAGTCCGTCGCCACCTTGGCCGATTACGTCTACGACAACACGGCCGGCAAGGACCAGCCCGGAAATTGACCCGCAAACACATGCAGGATTCTACCGTTTACATTTCGGGATTGGGCGTCGTATCCGCGCTGGGCACAGGCGTCGAAACCACGCTATGCGCCTTTGCCGAAGGCGCCGCGCAGGCCGGTCCCGTCACCCTGTTCGAGACATCCTTGACCCAACCCGTTTTCGCCGCACCCTGGCCCCCGTCGGCCAGGCCTTCCCGACGCACCTTCGATCTTTGCATGGTCGCCGCGCGCGAGGCCTTGGATCAGGCCGGTTTGCCGCGCGAGCGGATCGGCGCGCGAACCGGCGTCTGCCTCGGCACCACCGTGGCCTGCCAGCTCAACGACCTGGCCTTCTATACCGCCTATAAGGACCGCGCCGCCGAACCGGCCATGGACGCCGTCGACCGCTACCTGAACGGCAACCTGGCCGAAGCCGTCGCGCGAACGATCGGCGCCGCCGGACCCGCCCTGACCGTCGTCAACGCCTGCTCGTCGGGCGCCGACGCCATTGGCACGGCCTTGAACTGGATTCGGCAGGGCCTGTGCGACCAGGTCCTCGCCGGCGGCGCCGACGAGCTGAACCGCATCCCGCTGTGCGGATTCCACTCGCTCGGCATTATGAGCGACAATGTCTGCCGCCCGTTCGACCGCGACCGGCGCGGACTCAATCTCGGCGAAGGCGCCGGCGTGCTGCTGCTGGAATCCGCGCGCAGCATTCAGGCCCGCGGCGCAAGCCTGCCCAAACTGAAGGCGGCCGGTTACGGCGCGGCCGGCGACGCGCACCATCTCACCGCGCCGCGACCGGACGGGGCCGGACTCGAAGAGGCCATCCGAATCGCCCTGCGCGACGCCGACCGCGCACCCGAAGCCATGGCGTTCGTCAATGCGCACGGCACTGCCACGCCCGACAACGACCGCGTCGAAGGCGGCGTGCTCGGACGCGTCTTCGGCGACGCCACCCCTATCCTTTCGACCAAAGGCTATACCGGCCACACGCTGGGCGCGGCCGGCGGCATCGAAGCCGTCTTCACCGCGCTGGCCTTGCGGGAAGGCTGGATACCGGCCAGCGCCGGATTCGAGAACCGGGACCCCGACATTCCCGTCGCCCCGGTGACCCAGCGCACCCCGATCGCAGGCCAAACGGCGCTCTCGACCAGCCTGGCCTTCGGCGGCAACAACGCCGCACTGGTCATCGCCATCGACGCGCCGTAATTGAACGATGAATGATAAATGAAAAATGAAGCCGTAGAGAAGCGCAAAGCAAGAGAGTCACTACGAAACACGCGAAAGACACGAAAGGAATATTTTTTGAACAGAAGGTAGCGACGCCTGTTCCCGAGCCGGTCATGCCGGACGCGGAAGCGCGTCCGCTCCGTCGGAACCGTTGGGAGGTGAAGAGTAGGGTGGACTTTCAGTCCGATTATAAGGCCGAACTGAAAAACTGAATATACTTTGCATCGACTACTTCTGAAACCTGAACACTGAACACTGAAACCTCCTATGCGCCCTGGCGGCGCAGGTGGCCGGAACTGATCTGCCACCCGCAGAATTTGCGAAAGGGCCCTCATTTTTCATGAATCTGCAAGGCATAGGCATTGTTTTTAGCGGCGGACGCGGCTTGGCGGCCTTGGACCGGTCTCTAACGGGCGCCTGGACGCCACCCGTCCCGTTGGCCATCCCCGAGCGCGACAGCGCCGTGCCGGCCTATGCCATCCCGGCCGACGCGCTGGCCGACAAGACCGCGCTCAAGGCCATGCGTCGCGCCGATCGGTTCGGCAAAATCGCCACCCTCGCCGCCTGGGACGCCTGGCACGATGCCGGACTCGCCGATCTGGACGAAACCGCACGCGCGCGCACCGGCATCGTTCTGGGCTCCGCGCTCGGCCCCCATGTCACCACATTCCGCTTTCTGGACGACATTCTGGCCTATGGCGACACGGAAGTCTCGCCCACCGCCTTCTCCCATTCCGTCCATAACGCGGCCGTCTCCTATGTCGCCACGCGCCTGGGCATTCGGGGCCCGGCCCTCACCGTCACCGACTTCCATTTCAGCCTTCCGTACGCCCTGCTGCAGGCGCGCATCTGGCTGAGCAACGGCCGCTGCGACCGCGTGCTGGTCGGCACAACCGACGAGCTGGGTACGGTCATGGGCTATATCGCCCGCCACAAAATGCGCATTCCGACAGACGGCCATATCAGACCCGAAGCGTTCTCCAGTCAACCCGCCGCCGTGCCGGGCGAAGCAGGCGTGTTTTTTCTGGTCGATCACGGAACCACTCCCGGCACGTACGGTCGAATAGACAAGGTCGCCGTCCCGGACGCCGAGCCGGATACGAGCCCAACCGACAGCCTGCTGTACGACGCCAACGGACTGCTGAGCGATGAAACGCCCTATCGCGCGCTGTGCGCCGAAGCGCGCGAACGATCGACGGACTGCGTTTCGCATGCCGACCGATTCGGCAGCGTTCCCAGCGGTCTGTCCCTGCATCTGGCCGCCGCCGCGCTGGCGCTCAAGCATACCGCGCCAGACTCTGCCGCACCCCTCCGCCGCATCGCCTGCGTCAAGCTCAACGGTCGCGGCCAGCGCGCCACCATCAGTGCGAACCGCCAGCCCTGACGCGACACGATCACGGGGAAATCAGCAAGAGGTCAGAGGTCGGAGGTCAGGAAAGATTAAGGCGAAAGATTAGGGCAAAAGATTAAGGGTTTCGCGCCTTGATCCCTAATCTTTCGCCCTAATCTCCGGTGGATTAGGAGGATTACGGGGGCTGTCCCCAGGATTACTGAATGACCGGAGGGAATCGTGATCCGTAATCGCGCGCCTCGGCGTAGCTCGGAGAGCGAAGTCGGGCGACGAGAGCGATTGACGAGCGGGGAGATTTCAAGCCAGATGTGTCCCTTCCGCCAGGCGTGGACGAAAAAAACAAAAAACTGGGGTAAGTCCATAAAAAAACCGCTTGATTAAGTCATGCGGGCGCTCTATGTTGCCTCTATGATCACAAACGGATTACACGCGATAGCCGCCCTGCCCTCCGCCGCTTTCCCGCTCGCGGCGGACATTCACGGGTTCGATATCGCCGATCCCATGGTGGTCTTCGCGCTGGCCCTGGCCGTCGTGCTGACCGTGCCGCTGATATTCGAGCGCTTGAAACTGCCGGGCCTGGTCGGCCTTATTCTGGCCGGCATCGCGCTGGGTCCGTATGCCGCCAACCTGATCCCAGGAGACAGCCTGGTACAGCCGCTGGGGGCGGCCGGATTGCTGTACCTCATGTTTCTGGTCGGCCTTGAAATCGACATGCAGCGCTTCAGCCGGGAACGCCGCGACAGCGTCATATTCGGGCTGTGGACATTTCTCATTCCGCAAATTCTCGGCACGCTCGGCGCCGTCTATTTCCTGGATCTGTCCTGGCCGGCCTCCATCCTGATGGCCAGCATGTTCGCATCCCATACTCTGGTCCCCTATCCCATCATTCAACGGCTGGGCCTGGTCAAGGAACGGGTGGTCACCACCACGGCCGGCGGCACGGTGCTGACCGACACCCTCGCCCTGCTCGTGCTGGCCGTCGTGGCCGAATCGACGCGGGCTGGCGGACTGACCGGAATATTCTGGGTCCGGCAAGGCGTCCTCTTCACGTTGTACGTCGGCGCCATCGTCTGGATCACGCCTCGGCTCAGCCGCTGGTTCTTCAGCTATATCGGCAACGTCGAAGGCGTTCCCGGCTTTCTGTTCGTTCTCAGCCTGGCCTACGGCTGCGCCGTTCTGGCGCCGCTGGCCGGACTGGAACCCATTATCGGAACGTTCCTGGCCGGACTCGCGCTAAATTTGCTGATCCCCGAGCAAAGCCGGCTCATGATTCGCTTGCGATTCGTCGGCGAAGCGCTGTTTATCCCATTTTTCCTGCTCTCCGTCGGCTTGCGTGTCGATGTCCGCTTGCTGGCCGGGTCGCCCAAAGCCTGGATGGTCATGCTCTACATGGTGGCCGCAGGCTATGTTACCAAGTTCCTGGCCGCCTATATCAGCGGCAAAATGCTGCGCTTCAGCCGCAACGAAACAGGCATTCTGTTCGGCCTGAGCGTGAACCAGGCCGCCGCCACCCTGGCCGCCGTGATGGTCGGGGTCGAGCTCGAAATCTTTTCACCCGCCGTCTTGAACGGCACCATTCTCATGATCCTGGCCACCTGTCTGCTGGGCCCCTGGGTCACGGAACGCTACGGGCGCCGCCTGGCTTTGCAAGCCGACGGCCGGCAACTGGACAGCTCGGGCGCGCCGGAACGCATCATGATTCCGATCAGCGCCGCCAATCAGATCGAGCCGCTGATGGCCTTGTCCATGATGCTGAGACAGCCGCGATCCGGCGAATCGCTCTATCCAACCATGATCGCCCCGGAAAGCGACGAACCCGATGCCGCCGTCGCCGCCACGGAAAAGGTTTTGGCCGACGCCACGCTGCAAGCCGTCGAAGCCGAAGTTCCCGTGCACCCTATCGTCCGATTGTCGGACAACATGGTCGAGGAAATCCTCGGATCGTCGCGCGACTTGCGCATTTCGACACTGGTTCTGGACGACCGGCTCTCCTTCCCGAGCGAGTTCGAACATGTGCCTACGCGCCTGATCGAACTCGGCCGCCACATGGTCTTCCGTTTCATCAATCCCGGCCCGCTCAACACCTGCCGCCGCATTCTGGTTGCTGTTCCGCCGCTCATGGAACGGCAAGCCGGATTCCCCGCGGCCTGGAACGCTTTGCAGCGGCTCGTCTCCCAGGCGGGCGTATCATTGCATGTTCTGGCGGAGCAGGCTACGCTCCAGGCCATGGAACGGCGGCAGTTTCTCAAGCCCAACACCCCGCACGTTGAACGAACAACCTTGGCTCACTGGTCCCGCATGCCGCTCGACATCCAAAAGGAATATCAGGACAACGATATATGCGTCGTGTTTCTGGCTCGGACCGGACAGTTGGCCTGGAAACCCGCGCACGCGCGCCTGCCCAACCTGATGAAACGACTGCTGGGCAAGCGGCCCTGCCTGGCCATCTATCCTCCGGAAATGAAATGGGAAAAGGACACCGATGCCGTCGTGCAAAGCCCGTCCGTTCAGTTCCAAAGCCTGTTTCCCGCCAGCCAGACTTTTCTCGACATGGCCGAGCCCTCCGTATCCGAAGCCGTGCAACGCATAATCGAATCGGTCTTCCCCGATGCGACACAAGCTCGGCGGCGATTGCTGAACGATCTCGATTCAATGGCGCGCGAAGCGGCATTGCGCATCGCGCCCGAGTGCCTGCTGCTGCACACGCATAAAGCCGTGCCGCCCGCGCCCATGGTTTTGCTGGCCACCCGAAAAGAAGGCTTCGTCGAAGATGCCTTGCCCGACAGCCAGAACCCGCCGCCGCGCGCGATCATCCTGCTGCTCGGCATTCCCGAGGAAAGCCCCGAGGAACATCTGCGCCGACTGGCCGCCATCTCCGCCATGTTCCATGTCGAAGGCTGGCTCGACAATGTCTGCCGCGCCCGCTCCTACGAGGAACTGGTCGCGCTGCTCGGCGCAACCGCTTCTTGAGAGGGGTCCCCCGGACACCCTTATGCCCCCGGCTATGTTGCGCGACCCCGTTGGGGTCGTTTTTTTGTTTTGCGTCATGTCCCTGGGGCGCTGCCCCAGGCTTTGTTGCGGCAGCCCTACAGGCTGCACTGGGTTTTGTTTGTTCCGCCACCCTGGGGCGCTGCCCCAGGCTTTGTTGCATAACCCCTTCGGGGTTGATATCACTGGATAACCTCATGCCGGTAACAGAACGAACGTAAACAAGAAATAGGATGCGTGTTTGTTTGTGAGTGTGTGAAGGAAAACTCACATACTCACATACTTGGGCGGGCGACAGCCCGCCTGTGATTTTAAGCTTGCACTGCCAGTGAAAGCGTCCTAATTTTCCCGGAACATGAATACACAGGACATTGAAACCGCCTTGATCCGTGAAGTCGCCGTCATCCTCGGGATCGGACCCGAGACCGTCGACCCCACACGCCCGATCCAGGACATGGGCGTCGATTCCATGAGCTTCGTGGAACTCCTGATCTTCATCGAAAAAACCTTCCAACTGAAGCTGATTCAATCGGGGTTGAAAAAAGAGGATTTCCACACGCTTCAGGCGCTCGCCCGCCGCATCGCCGGCGAGTTGAACGACGACGCCTGAACGCGCGGATGTCGATCAGGCAGGAACAAGGCGGTCTTCGCCCGCAACCTGAATTTTCTTTCACCACAGAGTTCACGGAGGCACGGAGGAAAGAGAATAAGAGGTCTTCAAGCAATGTCTTCTCTGTGTCTCTGGGTCCTCCGTGGTAAATATTTCTTTTTTATAGGGCAACAACGAGTGGATGTGGCGCTAAGTGCAGATTCCGTACTCCAAAAACAAACGCTATCTGACCGGCATCGACTGGATCATCAACATGTTCGACCGCATGTTGAAAAAATCCTCCGGCGCAGGCAATGCCGCCCAAGTCATGCTGGAACTGGACGGCGCACTTGACGAAGCGGCCTTTCGCGCCGACATGACATCTTTTACAGAGGCGTTTCCCGTGCTGCGCGGGTCGGTCAGGCGCGACATCAACTTGGCGCCCTACTGGAAAATTCCGAAAAAGCCTCCCCCCGCCCGGCTCCTGACCACCCTTGACGATTTTTCGGAATCGGTTTCCAACGCCATTGTTTTGGCCAAGCTGACCGATCATGTCAACGATCCTTTCCCTGACGACACGCTGCACATGGCCTTTCATATCGCCCGACACGGCCGCGCACGGACCTGGCTGAGCATGGTTTTCGATCATCGTCTGTTCGACGCCCGCGGGGCCGAAGGCTTTCTGGCCCTGTTCGAGTCCTGGCGCGCCACCCGTTCCATCGAACCGATCAAACAGGATATCGAAACAAGCGAACCCGCTCATCTCTCCAACTGGATCCGCAAATTTAAGGCAGGCCAAACGGTCAACCGTGCCTTGCGCGACGTGGCGCCATCGTCCCATCGCCTGCGCGACTTCGCCGCCGTTCGGGACCGGCGCACACGCTTCCGTTTTATCAGGTTCACGGAAGCCGAAACGCGCGCCATAGAGACGCTCGCCCATGAACAAGCCGGATTCCTAATGCTCTCGCCCTTCCTGCTGGCCCTGTGCCTTCAGACCCTGCACGCCGCGCTGGCGCGCAAAAGCCTTGACATCCCGGCCTATGTCGTGCCCGTATCCATGGACATGCGTCGGCCCGGCGCCTGGCGGGCAAAAACGTTTTTCAACCATGTCTCCTTCATGTTTCTCGCCGCGCAAGCGCGCGATATGGCCGACCGACCCGCGCTCATTCAAAGCCTAATCGGCCAAATCTACGAACAAACCAAGGCCCGTGTTCAGGAATGCTATGTCGAAGCGAGCATGCTGATGCGGATTCTGCCCCTCGGCATTCTGTCACGACTGGCACGACAGCCGTTCAAAGGAGAGTTCGGCGCCCTCTCCTTTTCGCACCTCGGCGAAACGCTGCTGTCGGGCGACACCTTTATGGATCGCCCCTTGCTCAACGTCTGTCATGCGCCGCGCGTCCCGATCCCGCCCGGCCTGGGCTTCTTCTTCAACATCGGCAATGGCCAACTCAACGTCACGCTAACTTATCTGCCCGAGCTGCTCGACGACAGCGACCTCGACTTCATCGAACACGCCCTACGCGCCAGCATCGCATAGGCAACCATTTTTCTCTAAATTCCCTCTTGACACACATGCAGCATCCCACTATATATCCCACAAGTGATCTTATGAAAGGTTTTAAAAGATGACAGATAACGGAGAAAGGCCGGGAAGGGTATCGGGCGAGGTTGCCGGGAAATTGCGGAAGGAGATTCTGTCCGGGCATCGGCCTGGCGGATCGTATCTACCTGGCATAAGGGAGCTTGCATCAATATATGGCGTTGCCAAAGTGACGGCGGGCCGGGCGGTGAAAGCTCTGGAAGGCGAAGGATTGGTCGTTGCTCAGCCACGCAAAGGCTATCGGGTTTTGTCCGGTGCGGGCGATCCGGGGAACGGACTGCCGATCGCCTACGTTTACTCGGGTCAGTATGCGGCCGGAATCGGTTCGGACGAAGCGGCTTCCCGGCGTCTGCTGGAAGAGTTTCAACAGGTGGCCGGATCGAACAACTGGTCGCTTCTCGTGCTGAAATCCCAAGGCCGACAACCCGACGAGATCATGAAGCATTTGACGGCGGCGCGCGTATGCGGAGTGATTGCCGACGCCATAGACCGGCCGCTGTTCGAGCGCATGCGCAAGATGGGGATGCCGACGGTCGCCGTGGACAATTATCTGGACCATGCGCCGGTGGATACGGTGGTGCAAGACGGGTTCATGGGCGGGCTCCTGGCCGCCGGCTATCTGACCGGACGCGGACACAAGCGCTTCGGCTGGCTTGGCCCCGATCCGGCGGGCAGTTGCGCGCAAATCACGGAACGGCTTGGGGGCGCGGCGGCAGGCATTCTGCAAGCCGGATTGCCGGTCGACTCTCTATCCCGGCTGGCGGTACCGCTGGGAAATCTCGATGAAGCCGCGCGTCGCACGGAAACCATGCTGGCCGATCCCAACCGGCCTTTCGCCTTTTTCGCGCTGTGGCAGGACGCCACGGAAGCGCTGCTGGAAGCGGCGCGACGGCGCGGTCTTTCGCTGGGCAAGGATTTCGAGATGGTCGGCTGGTGCACGCGCGAGGAATTGGCCTCCGGCCGACTGAACGGACTGCCCGGCGGTTCCGCCGCCCCGCTGATTGTCTGGAGCATGAGCGAAATGGCCGATGTTGCCGTAGGCCGCCTGATGTATCGGCGCAAGGAGCCGACGCAGCCGATCGCCTGCCTGCGGGTGGCCGTCGCCTTGGATTCCGAACGAGTGGAAGTGAAGAGAGGGATGAGGGAGGAAACCTGAAACCTGAAGAGAGTCCTTGGTCCCTAGTCCTTAGTCCTTTGTCGAAACGGCGGAATGGTCAACAAAGAGAAATCCGAAATGGGCAGGTCTGGCAAAATTGCGCGGATTTTTGAGTGCGCTTGCCTGCAAGCGCTTTCTGTCCCGGAGCCTGCTCCGGGAAGCGCATGCGCAGGCCGGCGGCAGAGTGGCACGGGCATCTTGCCCGTGATTCATGGGCGGGACGCCCATGCCACCCGGAATGTGATACGGGCATCTTGCCCGTGGTTCTGCATGGAGCAGTTTAAGCGGAAGAACGAGAGAGCGGAACGTAGATCGTGGATCGTGAGTTCGTGGAGTGGCCGAAGGCGTGTGGGTATACGAGTGCGTGGGGAGGCTGCTTTTTTACCCTCTTTTTTGCGACCACTGCGTGGTCGCAAATTTTGTCTTCAAACACTAACCGGAAAGAGGAGCAACACCATGAAACGATGGCTGGCAATGGTGGGTTTGAGCGCGGGAATGGCCCTCACGGCTTGGGCGCAAGCGGCGACGCCGCTGCACGCGCTCGTGTCGGTGAACTGGCAGGATATGGCCCCGGCCCAGGCGCTGCGGGACCTGGGCACGAAGGCGAATGTCGAGTTCGCGTTCGAAGACGCGCTGTTCCAGGGGCACGCGCCTGTGACGCTCCAGCGGGACGGCGTCGAAGCCGGCCGTCTCGCCATGCGCATCCTGCGTCCGTGCGGGCTGACGCTGGAGAACGCGGGCGGGAATCGGCCGCGGGTGGTCAAGGACGATCCCTATCGCGAATTCAAAGTGCAGCGCGAAGAGACCTTCGTGTTCGCACGCAAGCCCGTCGTGACCCGCAAGGGCGACATTGTCTCAATCGCGTTCGAGAGCAAGGGCTTCTGCGATGCGACCGTGGCTATCGAAGACAGGAACGGACGCATCGTGCGGCACCTGGCCAGCGGCGTACTGGGCCCGAACGCGCCGGAACCGTTCGTCTGGAACTCCAAGGCGCAAACGATCGTCTGGGACGGCAAGGACGACGCAGGCGTCTATGTGGACGACAAGGATGCCATCACCGTACGCGTGTCGCTCGGGCTCAAGCCGCAGTTCGAGCGGACGCTGAATTGGAGTCCCCATAAACGCAGTTCCCTTTCTCCCGGTCGCACGCAAGCGATCGCGGCCGGCTCGGACGGCGTGTACGTATTCGATAGCGGGCAAGGCATAGACCACATCCGCCGATTCGACCGCGAAGGACGCTATGTTGAAACCGTCTATCCGTTCGCGAACGAGAAGACCGGTACTATTCCGGATTTGTTCCGTCATCGCTGGCCGGACGGGGCCGAAGCGCCGATCAAGCCCAACTGGCTGCAGTCCACGCTGCTGCTGAGCGGCGACAACGCCCGGCAACCAACCTGGAATCCGCAAGAACAGCGCTATGGAGGAAAGGATCAGAGGGCCATGACCGGAGCCGCCGGGCACGACCTGGCCATTGCCGGTTCGCGTCTGGCGCTGACCGGCCTGAAGCTGAGCCGAATGGCGACAGACGGAACCAGTGGCGGCTTGCCTTTGCACGGGCCGGATCTCTCCGTGCGGCTGGAGAATGCGCTCGAATTCCGTACGGCGGCGCACAGCAGTTC
>SLMC01000088.1 GCA_007133745.1 Kiritimatiellia bacterium | reverse complement strand
AGCCGTTTTCCATCAGGCGACCGGGCATCCCGGCCACCTGCTTCTCTTTGGCGCGCTGCTCGGGAGATGCAAAGGGTTCGACCAACAGCAGGTCGCCATGGGGAGACAACGCTTTCGCGTAGAACTTGCTTAACGACAGCATGGCAGAATAGGCAACGTCCTCTAAAAACGCCTTGTCTTTTGTAAACAGATAGGCATCCATCAGCAACTTGGATGTGAACCCGCCCGTACCGGGTCCGGAATGGCCGCCGGGTCCTCCGATGTTGTAGGCGTTGGCGCCGGTTCCCAGAATCCAGCCGTTATCGCCGCCGAACAGATCCAGTCGGTCGGGCTTGTTTTCCCTGACGTACTGCTCGGCATGCAGGCGGGCCCGGGGCAGATACGCCTTGAAATAGGCGATGTAGGCATCGAAGGTCTCCGCCAGATTGGCGTTCATGGCGCCCCAGTAGTTCATCTGGACGTTGATATTATGCCAATAGCCGCCGGACCAGGGCGTTACTTCGAACTGGCTCCAAATTCCCTGCAGGTTCGCCGGCAGCGATTTCTCTCGCGAACTGGCAATGAGCAGATACCGCCCATACTGAAACATCAGCTCCTCCAGCCATGGATCGCGTTTGCCCTCCTTGTATGCCGCGAGCAGATCCGAGGTTGGCAACGGGGATGGCTGGGCATGCAGATGAACGGCCACTCTGTCAAAAAGATTCCGATAATCCGCCAAATGCTCCGCCTTGAGAGTCGCATAGCCTTTTTCAGCCGCCCGCCGGATGGTGTCCGAAACCTCTTCATGAGGATCCAGGTCGCGATCAAGTTTTTCGGCATCCGCATTGAGAAAGATATCCGACCCAAGCCGATAATTCGTTCCTGTTGCCAGAAGGATCGTTACGCTGTCCGCGTCGGCAACCGTAATGCTTTCGTTGTCGCGGGACAATCTGCCCCCCTCGTTCAACACTTTGATCTGCGCCTCGTAGTTGCAGTGGAAAAAGGCTGTTGTTCCCGACAGTTGAATCGTATCGCAATCAACCGCAACCGTTGCCGTCCTGCCATCCCCGGGCTGTTTGGCCTGGACATAGGGAATGCGCGGCCTGACGCTGAAGGAAAGCGTACCGGCCCGATCCGCGGCAAGCCGAATTACGAGCGCCTTGCCCGGGTAGCTGGCGAAGTGTTCCCGTGTGTAGCGAACCCCGCCGGACTCGTAGCTCACGGTCGCCATGGCCGTGTTCAGGGCAAGGGCGCGACGGTAATCCGAAAAGCTTGCGTGACCAAAATCCAGATAGAGTTCCGCGAAATTGCTCACACCGCCATTGCCGTACGGTCCTTGTATATGCAGCGTTTTTTCGGTGATCTGAATCCGTTCGACATCGGTTCGGCCAAACAGATTGGCGCCCATATACCCGTTGCCGATCGGATAGGACCAATGTTCCCAATCCTTGTCGTAAGGATACCCCCGCGACATGACTTGAGAATAATCCGCCCCCCGGTTCGGGGCTGGCTCTCTTTCCCAAATTTCATAAACCCGCTCGGTATCCTTGGCTGAAAAAGACCGGTTCATCATCAAAATCCTTCCAGTATGCCGTAATCGGCCGTTCACCTTCAGCATCTCGACTTTTGTCTCGAAGGCGCCCTCTACAGCGTCTACAAATCGAGAAAGAATTGCATAGTAGTGTCTGCCTTGCCGGGCAAAGCTTCATGCCGGCACTCCGGTTTCAACGATGACATTGCCGCGGTTGAGGAGGAAGCGGGGGTCTATGGCGGCATATTCTTCCGGGGGGATGACGTTTTGCGGGACGATGCGGAAGGAGGAATGGGAGGGGGAAGCGGCTTCTGTCATGATGCTCCTAACGATAGCATTGGGTCTGGGCGAAAAATACGGCCTCCGTAAAGCAATCCGGAAGGCTGTACGCTTCCCGCTTCGGATTTCTTTCGGGCTTCCTCCTTCGCCCTGCGGGCTACGGCGGACACGTGGGTATTTGGGTGTTTCGGAATTGAACAATACATCTATGCACGGCCATGGCGCAATACTTTTCGAGACTATCGCGCCGCCAGAAGTGACTTGCGGCCCCGTTGCGATAAGTCGGGAGTTTTCGCTTGCCATAGCAACGCAACATAGGATAGAAAGTCCCGCATGAAACAACGCGACCCATTCGACTTCTGGTTTGCCGTCAACAACACGGAAATCGTTCTGCTGCCCAAGCGCCATCTCGAAACGTTCGGCGCCACCATGCTGCACTATCATCTGGTCAGCGAGCTGATGGACACCGTCAATCAGGTGCGTGTTCGCGAAGGGCGTATGCAGGCGCATAAACCGCAGATCATTACCCCGGAAGCCTACTCCCAAGTACTGCTCGAAGGCTTCGGCGAGGCCGCCGGCCGCTATGTCGAATGGCTGCGCGAACACGAGAAGGATGTCCGCATCCTCCAGTACGGCTACCGGCTGAAACAGGAATCGTTCAGCGAGCATCTCGTGTCCGACACCATGGACAACGTGATCGCCCGCGTCAAAGCCGACGTCGAGAAAAAGAACGATCCCAACCACGCCGTGGTGCGGGGCGTCGAGGATCCGTGGGACGTCTGCCTCGTCAAGCTGTTCCGGGAGGTCATCCAGCATTCGGCCGAATCCAACATTCGCGAGCTGAACAGCCGCCGCATGTTCGAGGACGCCGGCGGCGTTCCGCTCGGCGTCCGCGACGAAATCGAAGCCGCCTTCATGGCTGCCAGCCGCAATCCGGCCCTGATCAAGCCGCTCGGCGCGAAACTTCAGAAATACGGCCTGTTCGATCTGTATCAGGACCGCTTCTTTGCGTTGTTCAAGAAATAGGCAAGGCGTAACGAAAAGCCGAAGAAGACGGGT
>SLMC01000218.1 GCA_007133745.1 Kiritimatiellia bacterium | reverse complement strand
CCTGCTCATCCCCGCCTCATCGTCGGCCTGGCGGTGCGGCCCGGCGCACGGCGCTGGGCGCAACGCCGAAATGATGCTTGAAGGCTCGGGAAAAATAGGCGCTGCTCTCGTAGCCTACGGCATAGGCCGCTTCCGACACGCGGCAGGCGCCTGCTCGCAAAAGTTCACGAGCCTTGTTCAAGCGAACGGATGTCAAATAGGCTGTCAGCGAAAAACCGCTTTCGCGACTGAACACGCGAGACAGGTAATACGAGCTCACGCCAAGCCGCTCGGCCAGCAGGCTCAGCGACTGCGGCTCGTTGCAGTGCGCGTCGAGATGCTGCTTCGCCCGCATCATGAGATCATGCCGCCGATCCTGAACCTCGGCGCCCGGCGCCCGCCTTTCCTCCCGCGCCGCACGCACAGCCGCCCATAGCTGCAACAGCAGCGTATGCAGCAGAGATCGCGCCAGCGTCCGATCCATATCCGATTCCGAAACGGCATGATCGCGCATCCGCAAAATCAATGCCAGCGTATCGCTCCGCACATGCTCCGGCAACGCGGCCAGACGCGCGTTCGAAACCTCTCTGAAAAAATCGATTTGAGCCGGCCACTCGAACTGCGCCAGGAAGATTTCAGGTTCGTCCGATATGTCGAAAACATCCCTGTGCGCAACGTTGGCGGGAACAAAGGCGAAATCGCCCGGCCCCATCTTGACGGACGGCGCCTCCGCCACGGACAAGGTCATGCGCCCGCGCACCACGCAGAGCAGCTCGACAGACGGATCGCGATGCCAGCGTCTCGACCACACGGGGTCGAAAACGGATACGCCCATGATTTTCAGGTCCGGCAACGCGCACAAGGCGACGGAATCAGGCAACGCCGCATCGGAAACCTGCGGCACACTCCGCCGTCGTTCAGGCGCTTTTCGTTTCATCTTGCCGATCCTTCTTTCCCGAGTACACCCCCATTCGAAGACCGGCACCCTAGCGTAAAATCGGAGGGCAAGCAATTCAAAATATTTTCTTGTTTATCGCCGTTAAGTCGCTCCCGAACAAAAAAGCAAATGAAAGTCGGTCCCACGGGAGCACATCCGCCCGAAACAACCGTAACGCCCTCGCCCGCCAACGTCTAGTCGGCCAGCTTCCGAATAGTCACGTTGTCGAGATACAGGGTGTTTTTGCCGGTTTCATCGGAATAAAGGCCTACGGCGGAAAACGGATCAAGGACCTCTACCTTGGCCTCGCTCAATAGGGTTTTGTCCTGCCATAGCCGCGTGTGCTTGACACGGCCACGAACGATGACATGCATACGCAACCATCGCCCATGTCTCGCCGTGCCGTATATTCGGGCATCCAAAACCTTGGAGCGTGTCGCCTGGCCCGATTCGGGTCGCCAGTCGGGCCGACCGACATGAGAACCCAGTACGTATTTGCCGGTAAATGGAAGGCGGATCATCAGGCTCATCTCGAAGTTTGGGTGACGAGAAATGAAGGCGGGCATCACGGCGGTTCGGGCGCCTTGATCCCAGGTCAAGCGCAGAGCCCGGCTTCCGTTCACGCCTTTGCCGTCCACGATCTCGGCATGGCCGTACCAAACGTCCCAACGCTCCAGCCCGTCCTCGAAATCGTCCTCGAACAAGACAGTTCCCTCAGGAACAGCCTGCGGACGGAACTTCCAGGCGGCAAGCTCGTATGCCATGATGCCTTCGGGCGAACCGACCTCCGATCCTTTCGCCGTCGCCTGCATCAACGCTGTCAAGATGACATCCGTGTCGCCCGCCCGCAAACGAACCGTTCCGGTTTCGACCCGCAGCGTTGTCTCGTCGCCGAGCGTTCGCAGTTCGAAACGCGTGCCCAGCGCCTCGGCGCGATGCCCGTTGGCCGATTCAATGGAGAATGGAGCCTCATTGGGCCCGCGCGGCGCGACCGCGATATAGAGCGCCCCGCTCTCCAGCCGCAACGCAGCGGACTCGGACTCGCTAGACAACCGAACCCTCGTCTCTTCGTTCACATCGACGACGGACCCGTCGGCCAAGGTCAATTGCGCGTATCCACTCCCCGCAACGGACACGTTCTCTCCAGCCCGCAGCACGGAGCCGACCTGCAACGCTCTGTCGACTGCGTCATGCTCGCTCCGCACTGCGGCGGCGCCGCGCAGATCGGAGACCGTCGCGACCGACGTCGGTCCCGCAGGAGACGCGTGCCGCATCAGTATCCCGACGCCCAGCGCCAGGAGGAACAGGGCCGCGGCGGCAAGGGCGACTTGGCGCATGCGGGCAAACGGACTGAACCGTCTGCGGGCAAGAACATCGCGGTCGTCATTGTCGCCGGGCAAAGCGCAATCCAGGGCATGCTCCACGGACGCCGCGAAACGCCCCGCCGGCTCCGGCGCCAGCAGGGTCCGCAACGCCCGGTGATCGCGCGCCAGTTCCGCGAAACGCCGCCGCGCAACCGGATCGTTTTCAAGCCGCTGCCGCAACAGTTTCGCCTGATCGTAACCGAGCTCGCCCTCGATCCAATCGGCGGTCCATTGTTCGAAGTCCCTCATGGCGCGACTCCTTCGGCCATCGCCTGCTGCTGTTCGATACATTCCCGGAGCTGTTCGCGGATACGGAACAGGGCCACCTTGACTGCGCTCGCGGAACGGCCGAGCTTCTTGGCGATGGCCCGAATCGGCTCCTCGCGCGTGTAGCGGCGGTCCATCAGCGTCCGGGCGTTTTCGCCCAGCTTTTCCATGCACGTCCACAGGAACGCCGTCCGGTCCTCGGCCTCGCGCGTCTCGGCCACAAGCGTTTCCTGACCGACCACGCACTCGAAATATTGCGCGCGCTTCTTCTGCTCGCGCACTTCCCGGCGCAATTCCTCCAACGCGTAGTTTCGACAAATGGAGCGCAACCACGCGTAAAAATTCGTGCCCAACGTATAGCGGTCGATATTTTTGTAGGCGAACACGAATGTCGTCTGAACAATCTCGTCCACCATCTCGCGCGATGCCACAATCGAGGACGCGAAAACCCGCAGCCGAAGCTGGTAGCATTCGACGATCTTCGTAAACGCCGCCCGGTCCTTGCGTTGCACCCGGGCGATCGCCTCTTCGATTTCGTCTGTCATTTCCGCGTTTCTCCCCTTGCCGCGCCAACTCGACGTGCCTCTGTTACGGAGGTCCGAAACACCGGCGTTACGTATTGCGGAAAATTTGCGGACGACACGGAGGTCGTCCCTCCATCAAAATAACAGTAGCGTTTTTCTTTATCATGGAGGGTCGGGCTCCGTACCGACCGCTTTCCGCAACAAAAACTATCTAAACGCCCTTCGGGACGGCCCGCATGCCGCCTCCTCATATCCGGGTCGGCCGACCGCCCAACGCTTCCGCCCGGCCGAGTTCGCGCTCTCCGATCATACCCATCCGAATCAGGGCGCTCTTGACCGGACAGCGATCCGTCACTGCGGAAAAGGTCAAATTGAACGCCACACCCATCGTGACCCAAAGCCAGTGCGGGCTGTGCATGATGCCCAGTGTCGCCGTCACCATCACGGCGACCCCGGCCAAACCGCGCCCAAAGCGCTCGTGGGTGATCAGGGTTGCGGACAACAATAGATTCTCGCCTGCCTTCATGTCAACCTCCTTGATGTTTGTGTAGCCGTTCACGACCTTGCCCGACATGCGACGAAACATGGCGGATTTTCCGTTGAAAGTTGCCATGGACCTGGGAACGCAAGGCTCCAGCCTGGCATCTTCGGCCACAGCGTTGCCACGCTGTAGCGATAAGCCAACCGATTGGGTTGGGCATAGCCCATATCCAGATATTCGCGATAGACCAAATTCCAGCAGCGCAACCGATCCTCGCCGGTAACCGCGCGCTTCAGGACAAATTCGCCCGATTCGCCAACACGCAGGATAGTCGAGTCCATAACGCCCCCTTTCACCGCTTAATGACCCGACACCGGCATTGGTTACATATTTTTTTTGTTTAATCGGCGGAGGACCGCCGACTCCAAGACATGGAGCCGGTCGTCCCGACCGTCATTTCAATCTTGTTGCGCTCGATTCAGCGTACAGGAAAGGGTCTTGATATGCGGACAGTTGAAAAACAGGCATGTTGTTTGAACAGAAGGCAATGAAGCGGGAAGAACGTGAACAGTGGGCAGGGTAACCTGCGGGTCATCAGGTCATCGCGTCATCGGGTCTGGCAAGGCGAAACTGGCGGCAGAGGCCCGTTTGGGAAGTGAATGCGTGAACGTTTGAACGTAGGGTGGACTTTCAGTCCGCCCATCAGGAAGACCGACAGAATGTCGGTCCTACTCGCAAGCGAAAACGAAGAGCCAGGAACAGCGCATTCGTCAGACGATTTCGGCGAGGGCCGCCAGGCCCTCGGGATCGGTCACGGAAATCCGGCGGCCATCGACGGCAATCAGACCCTGCTCCTGAAGCTTGCGCAAGGCGCGACTGACCGTTTCCGATATCGTCCCGAGCCGATCGGCCAGCAGCGCCTTGCTCGTGGGCAAATCGAACGTACCGGCGCCGATTGCCGAGCCGGACAGTCCGACGAGATATTTGGCCAGCCGCGCGGTCACATCCTTGAGCGAAAGGTCGTCCACCAGATCGACAAACAGTCTTAAACGCCGGGAAAGCGTCGCCAGCATCGCCAACAGCAGTTCGGGATGACGGCGGGCGGCGGCCAGAAAATCCGTTCGCCGCAGATACAGCGCGCGCGTTTCCGCCAGCGCCTCGCCGTAGGCCGGATAGGCAGTTCCCTCGAATACGGGAACCTCGCCGCAGACATCGCCCGGCTCCTCGAACACATGCAGAATCTGACGCCGCCCGTCCATGCCCGTGCGGAAGACCGCCACCGCGCCGTCGTAAACAATGAAAAAACCGGCTGCGTTTTCCCCCTGCCGAAAGAGCGCCTCGCCCGATTCATAGACGCGCAACTCCGCCATAGCCGTCAGGACACGCAACTGAGACTCGTCCAATGCGTTGAAATTCCGCGACGCCTTCAGCAGACGTTTCTTCAGGATGTCGTCGCATGCGACGGTTTTCATGGCGCCCCTTAAACCTAAGGCGGGCTTCGCCCGCAACCCAAGTGTGTGGGTATGTGGGTTTGTGAGTATGTGAGTTTTCCCTCACACACTCACGCACCCACACACTCACAAACAATCACGCCTCCAATTTCTTGTTTTTTTCGGCGGGACGGCGTGATTAAGGCGCTATTCCCCCGGCACAATGGCGCCGTGCTCTCGCAGCAAATCCAGCACATCGGCGATGGGAAGCGCTTCGGGATCCAACCCTGTCCGGGCGCTAAGTGCGGCCATGGCACCCGCCGCCTGCCCCATGGCCATGCACGGACATTCGACGCGCAGTGCGGAGTTCGCTTCCCGGTCGCTGGCAAGACAACGGCCGGCGACCAGAAGAAAACGACTCTCCGCCGGCAGCAGCGCGCCCCGCGGAATGGTGGGCAGCACGCCCGGCTTCAGCGGCCGCATGTTAATGCCCTTGCCGTCGTTCAAGTGTTCGTCGATCGGGTAGGAAGCGTAACACACGGCATCCTCGTAGAGCTTGCCGGATTCATACTCGGATACGGTAATCGTCTGTTTCCCCTTAATCGTGACGGTTTCGCGAATGCCCGCTTCGGGACATACCCAATCGATCCGGAAATTCTCGAGGCCCGGTTGCCGACGCAGAAAGCGGTACATGCGCAGCAGCGCCTTGCGTCCCTCGATCTCGGCCTTCGACCGTCCCTCGCTCGTCTGGGCATCCGGAGCGCGCAAATGGTTCGCATTGTTTCCGTGCTTCCTTAACAGCCCCCGCGGGCCTTCGTCGCGCCATGCGACATCAGTGCCGAGCAGTTCGCCTTCCGCTACAGCAACGTCCGCAGCGGCTTTCAGCGCGGCATAGTCCAGGGCCTCGGCGTCGTAGCCGGAACACCCGAAGGTCAGTGTCGCCGGCTGCACGATGTCGGGACGAACCAGATCGAAGCCTGCCAGTTCCACGACATTGGCGTCCCCCGTTGCGTCAACGAGGGCTTTGGCGCGACAGGAGGTCAACCCGGTCTTCGTGCACACCTGCACGCTCCACGCTCCGTCTTCAAAGCGGGCGGCGGCAGGCATGGCATGAAAAAGCAGGTCCACACCGGCGGCAAGAACGGCTTCGTCGGCCAAAGCAGCGAAGATTGCCGCATCGATGCGCACATGGCGTTTTTCTCCTGATGAAGCATTGGGCAGCGGCTCGCCGGTTTCCGCGTAGGTCTTGCAAAGCAGTTCCCAGCCGATCCCCCCGATAATCTGGCGGCCGCAAGCGAAGTATTGCGCGGGATAGTTAATGCCGGCAACGGTCATCGTGCCGCCCAGCATGCCGTTCTTCTCCACCAGCAGCGTATCGGCGCCCGCTCGTCCTGCCTGGACCGCCGCCATTATCCCTGCCGTCCCCCCGCCCGTCACAATCACATCGTATGTCGATTTCATCTGAATAACCCCCTTTCAATATTAACGCCTTAATACGGACCATCGAAACATTCTCGCAATTCCTTGACTAAAGTCAAAGCGATTATTTTCAAGGAGCGCTATCTTGGCCCCATATTCGTACAGCAGTCAGGACAAACGGCGCTGTCAAATTCGACAGAATTAAAAAAAGGAGAAGCATCATGAAAAGGAAGATCATCACAATCGACGAGGACAAATGCACAGGGTGCGGACTCTGCATTCCGAACTGCCCGGAAGGCGCCATTCAGATGATCGACAACAAGGCCCGTTTGATCAGCGACCTGTTTTGCGACGGGCTCGGCGCCTGTCTCGGCCATTGCCCCGAAGGCGCCATCACGCTCGAGGAGCGCGAAGCCGAACCGTACGAGGAAAAGAAGGTTATGGAGAACATCGTGAAACAAGGCCCCAACGTGATCAAGGCGCATCTGCTCCATCTCAAGGACCATGGCGAACAGGACTTTCTGCGCCAGGCGGTGGAATTTCTCCGGGACAAAGGCATCGAAAACCCGATGCTGACGGAGATGAACGCGACCATGGGCGGCGGGAAACCGCACGGCGCGTTCGGCGGGTGTCCCGGCTCGCGCTCGATGACGTTCGAGTCGTCAGCGCAGGAAGGCGACGCAGACGGACACCGTCCTTCGCAACTCAAACATTGGCCAGTCCAGATGCACCTGGCCTCGCCGCGCGCGCCTCAATACCAAGGCGCCGATGTGCTGCTGGCGGCCGATTGCGTCGCGCATGCGCTCGGCGATTTCCACAAGGACTGGCTCAAAGGCAAAGCGCTGATGATTGCCTGTCCCAAACTTGACAGCAACCAGGAGGTCTATCATGAAAAAATCAAAGCCTTGATCGACGACGCCAAAATCAATACCTTAACCGTTATGATCATGGAAGTGCCCTGCTGTTCCGGCCTGCTCGCTTTGGCCAAGCGCGCCGCTGCCGAAGCCGAACGCAAAACCCCGATCAAATGCGTTGTCGTCGGCATCCAGGGCAATATTCTGAAGGAGGAATGGGTATGAACACGGAAAACGATCTCAAAGGACAAGCCTTGACATTGAACAAGCTAATCGAGTATTCAGACGGCGCGGTTGTCAGTAAAACCCTGCTGAACAAGAAAACGGGAACCCTGACGCTGTTCGCGTTCGACACCGGCCAATCGCTGAGCGAGCATACCTCGCCCTACGATGCCACCGTGCTCGTACTCGACGGCGAAACCACGCTGACCATCGCCGGAGAACCACTCAAGGTCGGACCCGGCCAACTGGCGATCATGCCGGCCAACGTGCCGCACGACGTTCAGGCGGACCAACGGTTTAAAATGCTGCTCATTATGATTCGATAACAGGAAAGGCACACTATGAAAGCGATTGTGGATGCGGATGCCTGCGTAGGCTGCGAACTGTGCGTGGAAAACTGTCGGGCCGTCTTCAAAATGAACGACGGCATCGCCGAGGTCATAACCGATCCGGTCCCGCCCGAGGCGGAAACCGACTGCCAGGACGCCGCGGACGGCTGCCCCGTGCAGGCGATCGCCATCGAGGAGTAAGCCCGCTGTCATCCCATGGAATAATGGAATGGGATGGTATTGGATTAAACCTGTACCCGGCGCTTGAAAATTCTGTTTGCCTTTCACGACTCGGGCCGCTAGGGTCGTTTTTTGGATAGGAGCAAGGAGCTAGGGGACAAGGCGGGCTGTCGCCCGCAACCCAAGTGTGTGGGTATGTGGGTGTGGGAGTATGTGAGTTTTCACCCACACACTCACGCACCCACACACTCACAAACACCTAACGCCTAGCCCTAGCGCCTAACGCCTTGGTACAGGAGCGCGACCATGCGGTTGATTGTTAATGGCAAGCCCGGCGATTTCAAGGATGAAGCCACCCTGGCCGACGTGCTCGGCGATCTAAAGATCGATTCGCTACGAGTGGCGACGCTGGTCAACGACCACGTGATCCGCAGGGACAACCGTGCCGACACGCATATGAAAGCCGGCGACCGCGTCGAAGCCTTCACGTTCGCCTGCGGCGGATGAGAAGCAAGCCCAAAAAACGCGGAATGCTGGAATATTGGAATACTGAACGATGGATGCCATGGCAAATCAGATGGTGCTTTTTCAAAACCCTTCGTGGCATGGGCGTCCCGCCCATGAAACACGGGCAAGATGCCCATGCCACATGGGAAATCTTCACCTTTTCCGTCAATCTTGCATTACGTTTTTCCGTGTGCGAGACATCCTTTTCGGCTTTCTTTCATTATTCCAACCTTCCATCATTCCATTGTTCCATGGGATGACAAGTGAAAAAGTAACGCGCCATGACAATTGATCCTTTAAACCTTGGTCAAACCGAATTCGCATCGCGTCTGCTGGTCGGCACCGGCAAGTTCTCCGACAACGCCGTTATGCTGAAGGCTGTCGAAGCGTCCGGCGCGCAACTGGTAACGGTGGCTTTACGCCGCTTTAATCCGGACCGCCCCGACGACGATCTGGCCGGACCGCTCGCGCGACTGCCGGGTGTCACCCTTATGCCGAACACATCCGGCGCACGTACCGCCGACGAGGCGGTTCGGGTTGCCATGCTGGCACGCGAACTCTGCGGCAGCCCGTTCATCAAGGTTGAAATCCATCCCAACCCGCACCACCTGATGCCGGATCCTATCGAAACCTTCAAAGCGGCCAAAACGCTTGTTAAAGAAGGCTTTCAGGTTATGCCCTATATGGGCGCCGATCCCGCCCTGGCCAAACGGCTGGAAGACATCGGATGCGCCTCGGTCATGCCGCTGGGCTCGGCCATCGGCAGCGGCCATGGACTGCAGACGGCCGATATGCTGAAAATCATTGTGCGCGACAGCCGCATCCCGGTCATTGTCGACGCCGGCATCCGAACCCCGTCCGAAGCGGCCGCGGCCATGGAAATGGGCTGCGCGGCCGTCTTGGTTAACAGCGCCATTGCCGCGGCAGACGACCCCGTAGCCATGGCCCGGGCTTTCGCCGCTGCGGTCAAGGCCGGGATGGCCGCGCGTCAAGCCGGCCTCATGCCCATGGCCGATGGCGCCTCGCCCACGAGCCCGCTGACGGGCTTCCTGCGCAATGAATGACGCCGCATCATACTGGGAAAAGGCGGCGCCCTGGCGCGATGCCGCCGCCGAAACAACCGTACGCGATGTCGAAAACGCTTTGGCCTGTTCCGACCCGGGCCCCAGGCAGCTAGCCGCCCTTCTCTCCCCCGTCGCCACATCCCGGCTGGAGACTCTGGCGCAAAAAGCCCAGGCATTCACCCGCCGCCATTTCGGACGAACCATCTCGCTGTACGTCCCGCTCTATCTCTCGAACCACTGCTCAGGCGGCTGCGCCTATTGCGGATTCGCCTCGGATCGCGAACAGCCGCGCGTCAAACTCGACCCCGACCAAATTGCAGCCGAAGCCGCCGCCCTGCACGCCATGGGGTTCGAGGATGTGCTGCTGCTGACCGGCGAAGAAACGCCCGAAGCCGATGCCGACTACGTGCGGGACAGCGTCGCGCGCGTAGCGCAATCGTTCCACCGCGTAACCATCGAAAGCTTCGCCATGAGTCAGGACCAATACGCAGCCCTCTTCGCCGCCGGCTGCACCGGCGTCACGCTCTATCAGGAAACCTACGACCCCGACACCTACCAACACATGCATCGCTGGGGCGCAAAGCGCGACATGACTTTTCGGTTCGACGCCCCCGCGCGAGCGTTGGCCGCCGATGCGCGCAGCTTCGGCATGGGCGTCCTGCTCGGCCTAGCCGATCCTGTTCAGGAAGCGCTCAGCCTGTTCATGCACTTGACCGACTTGCAGAAACGCTACTGGCAAACCGAGTACACCCTATCCTTTCCGCGCATCCGTCGGCAAACCGGCGAATTTCAGGCCCCGCATCCGATCGACGACCCGACGCTGGCCCAACTGATCTTCGCCTTCCGCATCTGCCTGCCGACCGTCCCGTTGATTCTTTCCACGCGCGAAAGCGCCGCGTTTCGCGACGGGATCGCCGGCCTTGGCGTTTCGAAAATGAGCGTCGCCAGCCGCACCACCGTAGGCGGCTACCATCGGCACGACCCGCAGACCGACGGCCAGTTCTCCGTCAACGATACCCGCCCCCTGCCCCTTTTTTGCGACGCCCTGCGCCAAAAGGCCTTGCGGCCCGTCTTCAAGAACTGGGACACCTCGCTCCGCTAAAAAAAACCCCTTGCCATCCTAGCCCGTTAGCCTATAGTAACAGCCAATCAGTACCATCCCATTAGTGTCTGGAATAGTGGAAGTTTGGAATGTTGGAAACCTTTGACAGCCAGTAGGCGGCCATTTGTCATACGTCTGTCATGCGCACAGTGCGTTGCAGATTTTCGACGGAGGGAATCCCTTTTCGGCTTCTATCATTGTTCAAACATTCCCCCATTCCATTATTCCATGGGATGACAGTGACAGCCAATCAACCTGCAAAGAACAGTTAGAGCAGATCAAGGATTCTCGCCATGCCCAAACAAAAAGCCAAGCCCCGAAAGATACCCGATCCGCATGCCAAGCTGACCCTGCTGAAAAAAAGCCGAGGCGCCTACCCGGACTCTCCGGACCGCGCCCGGCTCGAAGCCTTTGCGAACCGCTATCCCGAACGGAACTACTGCGTGGAATTCGACTGCCCCGAATTCACCGCGCTGTGTCCCGTCACGGAGCAGCCGGACTTCGGCCGCATCCTCATCCGCTACATCCCCGACACGCTCT